>JADHVZ010000018.1 GCA_016783745.1 Candidatus Omnitrophota bacterium
GAACGAAGTGGCGACGAAGCTTATAGTGTTTAAGAACGACAGGGTCTTTTTTTATCCGGGCAATTACCGGGAGTTCCTGGAGAGGATAGGCTGGGAAGATGACGAGAATATGCCTCAAATAGCTCCGGGCATTGAGCCTTCCGTTTCTAGGGCCCCATCCGGCCCGTCAGGCAAGCCAGCGGCTCAGCCCGAATCGGCTGTTCCTGTCGTGCCGAGCACCGGGATCGGACGCGCGGCAAAAGGGCATGACAGGAAAATGACAAGAAAGGCCCGCGCGGAGTTTATTGCGATGAGATCGAAATGCTTAAAGCCTCTGAAAGCGAAGATCAAGAGCCTGGAGGATGAGATAATCTCTTCCGAGGACAGGGTGGCGGAGGTGAACGGGAAATTAATGAGAGATTCGCTAAAAGGAGGCCTCGGTGCGATCCGAAGAAGCGAGTTTTCGAGAGAGCTTGGGGCGTTGGCGAAGAAGATAGAATTCTGTTATGCCCAGCTCGACACGACGATGAAAGCGTACGATGCCGGGAAGCGGAAATTTAGTAACGAATACAAAAATTAATCAGACGCTTTGAGCAAGTTATCGTAAATGCTATACTTTCGCAAAGCGTCTGACAGGGCGTCCAAGATGACTTGCATAAATCAAAATAGGAGATAAAAAATGGCCCAGGAAAATTCATCGTTTGATATTGTCGCGGAAGCGAACCTTCAGGAGGTGGACAACGCTGTTAACCAGACAAGGAAGGAGCTTTCGCAGAGATTCGATTTTAAGGGAAGTAAAGCCTCGATAGAATATAATCGCACTGAAAAAAAGGTAACGCTGATCGGTGATGATGATTATAAATTGCGCTCCCTTAAAGACATTTTTGCCACTAGGCTTGCCAAGAGGGGGGTTTCTATAAAGCTCCTGATATTTAAAGAACCGCAGAAAGTTTTCGGGGGCTGTTTTCAGCAGGTAGCCGATCTCGTATCAGGAATACCCCACGAAAAAGCAAAGGAGATCACAGGAATAATAAAAAAACTGGGACTCAAAGTCCAGGTCCAGATAGAGGGAGAGAAGATAAGGGTATTTTCTCCAAAAAAAGATAACCTCCAACTTGTAATAGCACACCTGCGAAAAATAAACTTTCCGATAGCACTTACTTTTTGTAATTACAGGTAGAATTGACAACTCCCCATGCCTGAAGGCAGGGGATTCTCCGATTTATACCATTTCTGGTTTTCATACTAGGAGTTCCTGCTTCGCTGTGGAAGCCAACGCCTCCACTCCACAGGCGATGACCGCGTGTCCCGCGGCTAAGACCCCTCCTTTAAAGGAATTAGGAGGGTCTATCCCTCTGGATAAGATGTTTATACTTGCGTTTAGGTCTGCGTTTTCTGTGTGCCCGCAGCTCCGGCACTGAAATACTTCCTGGTTTATCCTGTTCTCTTTTGAGATATGGTGGCATTTTCTACATTCAAGGCTCGTATTCTTTGGAGATACAAGTATTAGTCTTCCGCCTTTCCAGCTCAGTTTATAGGAGAGGTGGTTCTGGAATGTATACCAGCCCTGGTCAAGAATGGAACGATTTAGGAGGGATTTGGCTTTAACGTTTGTTCCGGGATTTTCCTTTGTTCCTTTGGCTGATTTCGCCATATCCTTTGTCTTTAGGTCTTCCATCACAATTAAGCCGTGGCTTTTAGTTAATTGTGTGGAGGTCTTGTGCAGGAAGTCATTACGTATATTTGCTATATGGTTGTGGAGTTTCTGTATTTTTTGTTTGGTTTTTCTCCAGTTTGAGGAGAACTTCTTCTTTTTTGAGAGTTGTCTCTGTAGTTTAGCAAGTCTTTTTAGATTCTTCTTTAATGGTGATATTGTAGGTATAGCTAATCTATTTGAACATTGGGCAAATGTCTTTATGCCTCTGTCTATTCCTATGTGAGATTGGGGTATTTCTTTGGGTTCGGGGATATCTACTTCACAGTTAAATGAGATGAACCAGTTCCTGCATATTTTTGATACGGTTACATGCTTTATTTTTCCATTAATTTCTCTTGTCTTGGTGAAGCGGACTGTGCCGAGTTTGGGGATTTGTGCCTGGCCGACTTTCTTTGATAGCTGATTTAGTAGTGTTATGCCTTGAGGAAGACGGAATGAGTCATGGATTCCTTTCTTTTTGAACTTTGGATAGCCTCTGCCTCTGAAGAAGTTCTTAAAGGCTTGGTCAAGGTCTTTGTTGACTTGTTGTAGAGATTGTGAAGGCGGAATGGATAGCCAGTCAAGCTCCTTCTTTAGAGCTAAGGCCTTATTCCATACATAACGGCAGGAACCTGCTGTCTGGTTGCAGAGAGATTCCTGCTCGGGTGTTAATCTGAGTCTATATTTGAAGCTCTTTTTGATTGTCATTGTCTCTGGGATGTCTTTTGGCTTTCTATGTACTGTTTAATTACTGAAAGAGGTGCTCCTCCGACTGTTGAGACAAAATATGAGTTTGTCCAGAGTGTGGGGAGCCTTGTGGTTAGGTGCTTGAATTCTCTCCTTAATATGTGAGATGAGGTACCTTTAACATTCTTGATGAACCTATGAATGCCGTACTGGGGGTCGACTTCCACGAGTAGATGAACATGGTCTGGCATAATTTCCATCTCAATTATTTCGGCATTCTGTTTCCTGGTTTGTTTGATGATTATTTCCTTTAATCTCCTCTCTACTTTATCGATCAAGACCTTGCGCCTATACTTTGGGCACCAGACAACATGATACTTACAGGAATAGACGATATTTCTGTTTGATTTTACTTCCATATACTATATTATACACTATGCTGCTATATAATACAAGACTCATTTATTGCCGCTTCGCAGCAAGCGCCTTATCCACAGGGATAGACCCTCCTAATTCCTCTAAAGGAGGGGTCTTATATCCCCATGGATAAATCCAGGGGCTTTACGGCGCCTTCCTGGTAAATGGACGATTAGCCAGACCTTAGGTTCAAGCTACTATTGCAGGGTGTCCTCTTGGTGGATAGCCCCAGGATACTTTTTCCGGAGGGTCATACGTGAACCTTATCCTTTTATTAAAAGAAGATTTTATCGCAGGTCATGACCGAGTCCGTCTCTCAGGCAGGAGGCATAAGCATATCCGCGATATCCTGAAATCCTCTGTCGGCGATGAGCTGTGTGTCGGCGTAGAAGGCAGCCGGATCGGCAGGGGCCGGGTCCTGGCAATTGATAATAAGACGATCGAGATGAATGTCACGTTAGAGAAAAACCCGCCATTACCGCTGCCGCTTACCCTGATACTGGCCCTGCCGCGGCCGCTCGTCCTGAGAAGGGTGCTGATCCACTCGACAGTCCTCGGCGTAAAAAAGATCATATTGCTGCATACCAAAAGGGTCCAGAAAAGTTATTGGCAGAGCCCCGCCCTCACAGAGGAAAAGATAAGAGAACAGTTCATACTGGGGCTCGAACAGGCAAAGGATACTGTTATGCCTGAGATCCAATTCCGCAAGAGGTTTAAGCCTTTCGTAGAGGACGAGCTCCCCGGCATGATCAAAGGGATCCAGGCATTTGTTGCCCATTCCGAAGGAGACGCGGCACATCCGGTCAAAGGCGCCAGGCCGGTCATACTTGTGATAGGGCCGGAGGGCGGGTTTATTCCTTACGAGATCGAGAAGCTTAAAGAAAGCGGATGCAGAGTTGTCAACTTCGGCGAGCGCATCATGAACCTGGAAACGGCTGTCGTTGCCTGTATCTCGAGGCTTATGTAATCAATTCCAGGAAAAAATCAGACCTTAGGTTCAAGCTACTATTGCAACAATGCGGGGAGCCATCTTGAATGATCAGCCCGGCAGATATGTGTAAGGTTAATTTTTTGCTTTGTGATTATGGTTTCATGTAGTATAATCAAAGTCAACATAATGCGTGTCTGGCGCCAGTGACAAATAACAAAAAGGAGGGATGAAGTGCCGTCCATCCAGGAAATTAAGAAAAACGAATTAAACACAGATCGGTTTATAGAAGAAAAAGTCCGGGAAATATCAGGTCTCGTAGGAGATGGTGTCGCGATTAACGCGCTTTCCGGTGGTGTTGACTCCTCAGCCGTTACGATTTTAGGGCACAGGGCTTTGGGCGACAGGCTCAAAGCATATTTCATAAATAACGGCATAATGAGAGAAGGTGAACCGCAGGCGATTGCCAGGATATTTGAGAAGTTGGGGGTAAAAATAGAGATCATTGATGCCCAGGATGAGTTTTTTAACGCTTTAAAGGAAATAACAGATCCGGAAGAAAAAAGAGAGGCCATAACCCAGACATTCTATAAGGATGTTTTCGGCAGGCTTGTGCGAAAAAGTGACGCGAAATATCTTCTGCAGGGCACCATTCTAACGGATGTAGATGAAACCATTGCCGGTATTAAAAGGCAGCATAACGTTTTTGAACAATTAGGCATTGATCCTGAAAAGGCTTTTGGATATAAGATCATTGAACCATTGATCCAGTTGCGCAAAGACGGTGTAAGAAAAGCCGCGGCGGCCCTGGGCTTGCCGGAATCTATATATAACCGCCCTCCTTTCCCGGGCCCGGCGCTGGCAGCGAGAGTGATCGGCGCGGTGACAAGGGAAAAGATAGGTATAGTAAGAAAAGCGACCACTGTTGTCGAGGAGGAATTGCGTAATACAGGCGCTTTTCAGTATATGGCGATCCTGCACGAGGACAAGGTTACCGGCATGCGTGAGAACAAACGGGATTTTGGCCTGCAGATCGAAGTAAGATGCTGGGAGAGTGTTGATGCAAGGAAAGCAACGCCCACAAAATTGCCTTATGAGACTCTAACTAAACTGGCAGATAGAATAGTTAATGAAGTTCCGGGTGTAGTAAGCGTAACATACAATATTGCGTCAAAACCACCATCAACTATGGAGGTTGTCTGAGAACCCCAAAAAAAGTGATCTTAATAGTAACCGAAACTAAAAAGCCTGCTTACCGGCAGGCAAGGAGGCAACATGGCATTTGGTCAAGGTAGTGGATATGGCGGGGGTCCGCGAGAGATGCACAAGGCGACATGCGCGGACTGCAATAAAGAATGCGAAGTTCCTTTCAAGCCCAGCGGTGATCGTCCGGTATACTGCAAGGAATGCTTCTCAAAGCGCAAAGATAGCGGCCGTTAAAAGGCAGCGTCTTAAAGTTGTTTAATATATATATCCCAGGCATCATCTGCCTGGGATATATGTCATTTTGACAGGTATGATCGTACCATGGACATGCACAAAAATGAGACGTTAGTTATTACGTGTGCCCGGGGGGTAGCTGAATATTTACGCCAGGAGGTAGAACAGTTGGGGTATACAGTGCAGTCTGCTTCCGAAACCAGGATAGATATAGCCGCATCGTTACATGACGCGATGAGGCTTAATCTTATGCTGCGCACCGGCGTTAACGTACTTTGCCTGCTCAAGCAATTTTCCTGTGAAGGCCCTGATAAACTGTACCGGGAGGTCGTATCATTTCCGTGGGAAGACTATATCGCGCCCACGGAATACCTCAGCGTCGTCTCCCGCGTGAATACCCCCACTATCGATAATTCAGTTTTTGCGAGCCAGAAGGTGAAAGACGCGATCGTTGACCGGATTTCCGAGAAATGCGGCAGCCGGCCGGATTCCGGCCCGGGCAGAGACAACGTGGTGATCAACTTTTATTGGAACGATGACAGATGCTGGATATATCTCAATACTTCAGGAAAGAAGCTTTCAGACCGAAGCTATCGGAAAATTCCCCATACGGCCCCCCTGCAGGAGACCTTGGCAGCCGCTCTGCTCGGTGCCGCAGGTTTTGACGGTTCGCAACCTTTGGTGAATCCCATGTGCGGAAGCGGTACGCTTGCGATAGAAGCGGCGCTCATCGCCTCCAACCGCGCGCCCGGCCTCTTGCGGAGCAATTTTGGGTTGAAGCACGTAATGGGATTCGATTCAGAGGCATGGAGCGTTTTACGAAAAGAGGTGCGCGCCCGGTCAAAGAAAGAGCCGCCTTTCCGGATCATCGCAACGGACATTGATAAAAAGGCGGTTGAGGCCGCGAAGAAAAATGCCCAAACTGCCGGGGTCGATCACATGATCGAATTTCATGTCTGCGATTTTAACGATACCCCGATCCCTGAAGAGAAAGGGATCGTCATCCTTAACCCTGAATACGGCTATAGGCTCGGAATAGAGCGTGAGCTGGAAGGGACCTATAAACGGATAGGGGATTTCTTTAAGAATAAATGCACGGGGTATGCCGGGTATATTTTTACCGGGAATATGGCCCTGTCAAAGAAGGTGGGGTTGAAGACCAGCCGCAGACTCGTTTTCTTTAATGCCAGGATAGAATGTAGGCTCCTGGAATACCACATGTATGTCGGCAGCAAGTGAAACTAACGCCTTTTTATTTTGAGAAAGAATATGCCAAATCAAAAAAGAAGAAAAGATGTAAGGAACCTCGCGATCATAGCGCACGTTGACCATGGGAAGACCACCCTTGTAGACGCCCTTCTTAAATATACCGGCGCCTATGAGTTTAAAGATGGCGAGGTCGCCATAATGGACTCAAATCCTCTTGAGAAAGAGAGAGGCATTACCATCCTGTCTAAAAACGCTTCTCTCCAATATAAAGGGGTACAATTGAATCTTGTTGATACGCCCGGGCATGCTGATTTTGGCAGTGAGGTCGAACGTATTCTTAAGATGGTCGATGGTGTGCTTCTTCTTGTTGACGCCTTTGAAGGGCCCATGCCGCAGACTAAATTTGTTTTAAAGAAGTCACTCGAGCTGCATTTAAAACCGATACTTGTGATAAATAAGCTTGATCGTGCCCATGCCCGCCCGGATGAAGTGGCGGATATGACATTCGATCTTTTTTGTGAGCTGCACGCTTCTGATGAACAGCTTGATTTCCCGATCGTTTACGCTTCGGGAAAGGACGGTTACGCGACTCTTGATCTTGATGAGCCGAGAGACTCTATGAAACCTCTTTTAGAAACTATCCTGCATAGGGTATTGCCGCCGATAGCCAACCCTGATCTGCCTTTTCAGATGCTGGTTACAATGCTTGATTATAACTCTTATGCTGGGCGAATCGCTATAGGGCGGATTTTTCACGGGGTTGTCCGTGTCGGGGACCCTGTGGCGCTTGTGAAACGTGATGGGACTGTTGCCAGAGGCAAGGCAGCTAAGATCATGAAGTATCGTGGACTGATCCGTATCGAGGTCAATGAGGCTATGGCAGGAGATATTATATCGATCTCCGGGATAGAGGACGTAGAAGTCGGAGAGACACTCACGTGTATTGATAAGCCAAAAGGATTGCCTACTATTAAAATAGATGAGCCTACGATCTCTATGAACTTTTCTCATAATACAAGCCCTCTTTCAGGCAAGGATGGAGGCAGATTTTTAACATCACGGCATATACGGGAGCGTCTTGAGCATGAGGCTATGATAAATGTCGGCATCAAGGTCGAGGAGGTTCTAGGGACTGACCGGTTAAAGGTCTCAGGCCGCGGTGAGCTGCATCTTGCCATCCTTATTGAAACAATGCGCCGTGAAGGGTATGAGATGGAAGTCTCCAGGCCGCAGGTTATTTTGAAGAAAATGGGCAGTCAAACGCTCGAGCCGGTTGAAGAGGTGGTAATCGAGGTGGAAAATGAGTATCAGGGTGTTGTTATGCAGGCGATCGGAGCTCGCAAGGCTCAGATGCGCGACATGAAGACAACATCTTCCGGCACTATCCGTATGGAATTTGTTGTTGCCTCAAGGGCATTGATCGGGTTTAGAAGCGATTTTCTTATGATGACCCGGGGTAATGGCGTCATGTACCAGAATTTTTTTGAATATCAGACCCATAAAGGAGATATGCCTACCCGTCAAAGCGGTGTTCTCATCGCACATGGATCCGGTGACGCGGTGGCATACGCGCTTTATAATTTACAGCCACGCGGTGATATCTTTGTTAAACCGGGAGAAAGGCTATATGAGGGGATGATCGTCGGTGTAAACAACAAGGGGGCCGATATTGTTGTAAACGCCTTACGCGGAAAGAAATTAACTAATATGCGCGCTTCAGGAAGTGATGACGCGATCATGCTTATACCTCCGCGGCAGATGACCATTGAGTTCGCTCTTGAGTTTATTGAGGATGATGAATTAGTTGAGATAACTCCCAAATATGTAAGGCTCCGGAAATTGCATTTAACAGAAGTAGCGCGCAAGCGGTTGAGCCGTAGCGCAAAATCAAAATAATATAGTGAAAGATCGATCAGGCGCTTTGAGCAACTGATCATAAGTGCCGCACTTCTGCAAAACGTCTGAGAAACTACGAGATATCATGGAAAAAGTGATACGCGAGGAACGAACCTTAAGTTTTTTTGAGAGGTATCTGACACTTTGGGTCATCGGATGCATCGGATCGGGTATATTTCTCGGTAAATCATTTCCGCAGATAGCCCGGACACTGGATGGCATATCGATCTATCAGGTATCTATACCGATAGCGATATGCCTCTTTTTTATGATGTATCCGATCATGGTCAAGATCGATTTCGCGGAAGTGATCAAGGCGGGGAAGACACCGAAACCTGTTGCGCTTACACTATTTGTCAATTGGTGCATCAAGCCCTTTACCATGCTGGCGATATCGACGCTATTTTTGGGGGTCCTGTTCAAAGGCTGGTTGCCGGGAGTAGAATTTGTCAAAGATGGATCGCAGGTCGAACTTTACAGGTCCTATATTTCCGGGTGTATTCTTCTGGGTATCGCGCCATGCACGGCAATGGTCCTCATATGGGGGCATTTATCTAAGGGGAATGACGGACACACGCTTGTGATGGTCGCCATCAATTCTCTTACTATGTTATTTTTGTATGCCCCTTTAGGCGGATGGCTCTTGGGAGTCAACAGGATGCCTATCCCATGGCAGACGATCGCGCTGTCCGTTATCATATATGTGGGATTACCGCTTTTTCTGGGATACCATTCCCGTAAGTGGGCCATTAAAAAAATGGGTTTTAAGTGGTTTAAGGAAACCTTTCTTCATCGTTTGACTCCGGTCTCGATCTCCGCTCTCCTTGTTACTTTAGTACTTTTATTCTCTTTTAAAGGCGAGCTGATAATAAATCAGCCGCAGGTCATTTTCTTGATCGCTATCCCGCTCCTTATACAGACGTGCCTGATATTTATAATCGCCTATGCGTTAGCAAGGTGGCTCAAATTATCATATAGAGACGCGGCGCCGTCAGCCCTGATAGGGGCGAGTAATCACTTTGAAGTCGCGATCGCCACATCAGCCATGCTTTTTGGGCTCTCCTCGGGAGCGTCATTAGCGACTGTTGTGGGAGTCTTGATAGAGGTGCCTGTTATGCTGTTACTCGTAAAGGTATGCCTTAAAACCCGCCATTTATTCAAGTGATAAACAAAAGGGGGCAGACACTTTTTTAAAGCATAGGGACAGACACTTTTTGAGGCTATTTACATAACTACAAAAAGTGTCTGTCCCTGACAACGCTAAAAAAACTGTCCCATTTTTTTGTTTTCTTTTGCCTCCTTATGTATTATAATAGTATAATTACCCTACAATAGAGGTGGACTTTTTTCGGCTATTTCGCGCGATAGAAAGGAGAGCATATTGGCCGCATATTCTTTTCGCTCGGTGATCTTTGACCTGGACGGTGTCGTGACCAGGACCGCAAGCGTTCACGGAAAGGCATGGAAGACGGTTTTTGACGATTACATGAAGATGAGAGAGAAGAGGGACGCGGAGCCTTTCCGCGAGTTTACCCATGAAAGTGATTACCTTCCCTATGTAGACGGCAAGCCCAGATATCAGGGCGTTAAGAGTTTTCTTGAATCCCGCAATATACATATTCCTTTCGGAGACGCATCGGACCCCGCCGGTAAAGAAACTGTCTGCGGCGTGGGAAACAAAAAGAACGATCACTTCCGCGAGATCCTGAAAAGGGACGGGGCAGAGGTCTTTTCATCGACCATCGATCTTATAAAACAGCTTAAAGAGGTGGGAGTAAAGGTGGGCGTAGCATCATCCTCGAAGAATTGTAAGATCATTCTTGAATCCGTAGGGCATGGGAATCTTTTTGAAACACGTATTGACGGTGTTGTTTCCGCGGAACTCGGCCTTCATGGCAAACCGGAGGGCGATATATTCGTTGTAGCCGCGGAGAAACTTGGCACCGAACCGCGCGAATCTATAGTTGTAGAAGACGCTACTTCAGGCGTTCAGGCCGGACGTAACGGCGGATTTGGATTGGTGTTAGGAGTCGCGCGCGAGAATAATGAAAGTGATCTACTTGAGCACGGCGCTGATGTTGTAGTGCGTGACATATCCGAGATCAATATAGAGTGGATAGAGAAGTGGTTCCGGCGCAAACCAAAACCTTTACCGGGGGAACAGGCCGATAGGGAAACAGGTTTTGAGCCTGATCCCGAAAAAGACGGCCTGAAGTTCAAGATCAATCCGGCTTACCTCAGAAGCGGCAAAGACTTGATCTCAGATAAGCGTAAATTCGTATTTTTTCTGGATTATGACGGCACGTTGACCCCTATTGTCTCACGTCCGGATCTGGCAGTGATCTCTAAAGAGATGAAAAGTACCGTAGAAAAATTATCCGGCAAGCATATGGTCGCCATAGTCAGCGGCAGGATGAGAGAAGATGTAGAAGGCCTTGCCGAGATAAAAGATATTTTTTACGCGGGCAGCCACGGCTTTGATATATTGGGACCGGGTTTTTCCATGATCCACCCGAAGGCAAAAGAGGCGATCTCCGTAGTAGCTGAGGTCATTGAGAAACTTTCTAAAAAACTGAGTAATATAGAAGGGCTCATCATTGAGAAGAAGAAGTTCAGCGTTGCTGTACACTACCGCCTTGTTGATGAGGCAAAGCATCTTCCCCAGATAAAGGCATTTGTAGAGAATATCGCAAAGGAATATGGCTCGCTGTGCCTTATGAAAGGCAAGAAGGTCTTTGAGCTTTTGCCGAATATCAGCTGGGATAAAGGGCAGGCCATACGGTGGATCATGAAGGCGCTCAAGCTTTCATGGAAGGAGAGTTCCTGCGTTTACATAGGAGATGATGTTACTGATGAATACGCGTTCAGGTCCATGCGCACCAGAGGAACGGGTATTCTCGTATCAAAAGACCTAAGGCCATCCGCGGCGGATTTCTGGCTTTCGTCTCCGGATGAGGTAAGGAGCTTGTTTGAAAAGATCATCGCGTTACCCTCTTAGAAGGACAAGAAAAGAGAAGCGGGACCTGTCGTGGAAACTCACATACGAGAACTTTATGCCCGCCAAAGAGGGCTTGCGTGAGGTATTATGCACGCTCGGTAACGGATACCTTGGAACACGGGGTGCCTCACCCGAGTCAAGGGCTTCAAGGATCCATTATCCGGGAACGTATATTGCCGGTGTGTATAATAAATTATCCACGGACATAGCCGGCAAGACAGTATCAAACGAAGCGTTTATAAACTGCACTAACTGGCTGCCCCTGACATTCAGGATCGAAAACGACGACTGGATAGTGCCTTCCTCATGCAAAATACTTTTCTATTATCAGGAGCTTGACATGCGCAGTGGAGTATTAAGCCGCAAGGTCCGTTTCCGGGAACGGAAAGGCTATACCTTTACCGTGGAGACGGCACGTATCGTACATATAGTCAAACCACATCTCGCCGCTATAAAATATGTGATCACGCCTGAGGATTATGAAGGCCCTATTACTATCCGCTCCGGACTTGATGGATCAGTTGAAAATAAGGGCGTCGCGAGGTATAGGCAGCTCAATTCAAGGCATCTCAAGGCGCATGCCGCAAGAAAAATAGATAAAAACACGATTCACCTTTCTGTCGTGACTTCTCAGTCAAAGATCGTGATATCGCAAAGCGCAAGAACGCGTATATTCCGCTCCGGAGAAGAACTTCACGCGAAAAGCACTATGCAATTGAAGCATGAAAAGGCAATATACCAGGATTTCACATTGCGCGTTTGTAAGAACAATAGTTATGAAGTGGAAAAAATCGTTTCAATATATACTTCAAAAGATAAGGGAGTTAAAGACCCCGGCGTAGAATCCGTACGCGCTCTAAAACGGCCGCTAAGATTTGACGGTTTAATAGAAAGCCATAGAAAGCGATGGGGATTATTGTGGAAGACCTTTGATATTAATATAAGCGGAGACGCGACATTCCGGAAGATTTTAAGGCTTCACACATTCCATCTGATCCAGAGCGCTTCTTTTCATAATATCAATATAGACGCGGGCCTTCCGGCGCGCGGCCTGCATGGCGAGGCATACAGGGGCCATATATTCTGGGACCAGCTATTCGTTATGCCGTTTTATCTGCTAAGGGCTCCGCAAATAGCCAGGGCGCTGATCATGTACAGATACAGGCGCCTTAAACAAGCCAGAAAGAATGCCAGGGAGGCCGGGTATAAGGGCGCGATGTTTCCGTGGCAAAGCGGCGCGGATGGTGACGAACAGACACAGTCGATACATCTCAATCCTATGTCAGGTAAATGGGATCCGGATTACAGCTTTCGTCAACGGCACGTATCGTTCGCGGTAGCCCATAACGTATGGGAATACTGGTATAGTACGCGTGACACCGATTTCCTGTTTAAGTACGGAGCGGAAATACTACTTTCTATTTCTCAGTTCGCCTCCAGCCTTACCCGTTATAGTCACAGGGACGGCAGATATCACACAGAAGGCCTGATGGGACCGGATGAATTTCACGAAAAATTGCAGAGTTCCTCGGGAGCGGGCTTCAGAGATAACGCATATACGAACGTATTTATCGTCGCAACACTGCTAAACACCTTTAAAGTGCTCCGTATATTGCCCGTGAGAATAAAGAGAAGGCTGCTCGAGAGGTTAGGCATAGATGATGAGGAGCTTATGCGGTGGGAGGATATAACGCGGAAGATGAATATTATCTTCAATAACGAAGGTATCATCGCTCAATTCGAAGATTACTTTAGATTAAGAGAGATAGATCTTGACGCATATAGGGAGAAATACGGTAATGTCCACAGGATGGACAGGATACTTAAAGCAGAGGGCAAATCACCGAATGACTACAAGGTAGCCAAGCAGGCGGACGTTCTCATGATGTTTTATATCTTCGAGATGTCCGAAATACGGCATATCCTTAACAGGTTGGGATACTATTTTGACAGGGGACTTTTCAGCAAAAACTACGATTATTACATAAAAAAGACCTCCCACGGGTCAACGTTGAGTAAAGTAGTCCATTGTTATTTATCGCACCTGCTTCATAGGGACAGTGAGACATGGCAGTGGTACCTTGATGTGCTTAAGTCTGATATATATGATACGCAGGGAGGCACTACTCCCGAAGGTATACATACCGGTGTTATGGGCGGCTCCATTAACATCGCGATAAAAAGCTTTTGCGGAATAAACTTTCCTGACGACCGCATTAGAATAAGCCCCAGCCTGCCGAAAAACTGGCGGCGGATCAAGCTGAGATTTCTTTATAAAGGCAGATGGGTCTTTGTAAATATTACAAGGCGTTTGATAAGTATTTTTATAAGGGGACCCAAAAGTAGACAAGCGACTGTGGCTGTCGAGATATACGGCAAAAAGTATAAACTATCAATGGGCAGATTGCATAAGCTGCCCATTGATCGGGAAATTACCATGGCAGCGGCAGACGGAGTCAAGAAAGTGGTCCAGGAAAAAGTGCTTATAGCAGACGGGGATATTTTACAAGCTGTCATGCTCAGAACAAGAATGGAAGCGCTCGGCTATCTGGCAGATTGTGTATATAGCGGACATGAGGCGCTGGATATATTAAAGACAGGATGGGTAGACCTTATTATCCTGGCGGTGTCGCTTCAGGGTAACATGAATGGCTATCAATTACTGAAGGATATAAAAAAGCGCAAGAGATTTTCAAATATACCTATAATCATGCAGACAAAAAAGGCGGGCATGAAAAAGGTGTTTGAGCGCAGGGGCATTGACGCGTATTTCGTAAAACCTTATCCGGTGGAATTACTTTTAGATAAAGCTCAGAAAATAATTGGAACGAGAGGCTAAAAGATTTCAGTCGGGGTCCGGCTTGTTTAAAATAAGAAAGTGAGGTCATGATGACTGCTCATAAGAAATCGAGGACAGAGGAGCTAGCGTTAAAGCTTAAGGCAATAAAAGCGAAGGATATAATGACCAGGCATGTCATAACTACCGAAGAGAATGCTACTCTTTCAGAGGTTGCGGAGATCATGGTGAAGGAGAGGATCAGCGGCATACCGGTGATCACAAAAAAGGATACAGTGGCGGGCATCATTACTATGTCAGACCTTTTCATCGTAATGGACATGATAGAGTCGGGAGATGTACTGGAAAGCGGCGCGGGGAGCTTCAATCCTACGGTCAAGTTCGGCATGTCTACTGATATAGTGAAGGTAAAGCAGAATACATCTATTCACGAGATAATAGGACTGGTAAAGTACAAAAATGTTCACACGATCCCTGTTTTTGAAGGTAGGCAGATGGTGGGGATCATAGGAAGACGCGATATCTTCAATACCTTCTACGAGGCGGTTCGAAGCGTACAGTAGTGACTTATTTTGTCTGAAATCACGGAACAAGATGAATAATCCGGATAAACTGTCGGATCCCGTAAAAAAGGAATATTTCAGCGATCTATACTGGAAATTCGGGTATTTATCAAAGGGCCTATATGCCGATGAGTTGCAAAAATGGTTTGACATTTTTCCCAGAAAGCAATTTTGCGTGATCAAAAGCGAAGATCTTTATTCGGATCCTGATCATATATATAAATGGGATCGATGATTTTTAAAGCAGCTGGATGATGATCTAAGAATAAATTCCTAAATTCGCTTGAATATCTTGAATATACAGTTTTTTTGTGGTAATATTCTTAAAAGCGTACAAAAAAGGGTGAAATGTCTTTATCATTGGAAGTCATATATATAATAACGGCCTTTATAGGCATCGTGATAGCTATATCATTGATCAACATATCAAGATCATCGGGCCATGCCAGGATAAAAAAGGTGCTCTCGACCAAAAAAGAGACAGAAGCGATCATACGCAGTATTGCCGCCGGCCTGGTAGTGGTAGACGCTAAAGGCAAGGTAGTGATGATGAACCCGGCCGCTGAAAAACTCCTTGGCACTTCCAAAAAAGACAAGATAGGACAGCCTGTCGAGGACAATCTCAAACAAGGGCAGCTGGTTTCTCTGGCAAAAGGCTCTCCGGATAAGGATGATAGGAAAATTGAGGTAGTCAGTAAAGAAGATGAGACAAGGAAAATACTCTGTCAGAGCAGCGCAGTCATAGAAGATGAGGACGGGCAGATAGTAGGTATGGTTTCCGCATTAAGCGATGTAACCAAGCAAAGGGAACTGGACCAGCTGAAGGCTGATTTTGTGTCCAATATCTCCCATGAGTTTCGCACTCCGATCGTAACTATACAAAATTCGCTTTTTTTGCTTTTGAACAAAAAGGTCGGCCCTGTTACTCAAGAACAAGAGAAATTTCTTTCGCTTGCTCAGCGTAATCTGAAAAGACTGGGCGATCTAATCGATGATTTTCTCGATCTCTCTAAGCTCGAAGCCGCTAAGATGGAGATGAAGTACGAATCTCATTCCATTGAGAAAGTCATCAATAAGGCCTGTGACAGCGTGATGAGCCGGGCCCGGAGTAAAAATATCAGGATAGAAAAAAGGGTGCAGGAAGGTATACCGAACGTAAGCCTTGATTTTGACAGGATGGCGCAAGTACTTGATAATATTATAGGCAATGCTATTAAATTTACGCCCAAGGAAGGCAGGATAATAGTGGAAGGCTGGACGGGTGAGTATAAAAAGAATGTTTTTACCGCGGTCACGGATACGGGACTGGGAATTTCTCCGGAATATCTGGAAAAGTTTTTTGACAAGTTCCAGCAGATGGGAGAGAGAGCAGTTACGTATATAGGCGGGACAGGCCTGGGACTTTCTATCGCGAAAGAAATAGTGGAACTGCACGGCGGAAAGATATGGGTGGAAAGTGGGCAGGGGCAAGGCGCGAAATTCGTATTCACTTTACCCATAAAGAAGCCTCAAGAGGCCTCATAAGAACTATGCCTAAAAATCATATTTTACTGGTTGATGACGAAGTTGATTATGTGGAAACCCTTTCAATGATCCTTCAGACGCGGGGTTATACCGTGAGCAAGGCCTATAGTAGCGAAGAGGGATTAAAGAAAGCCAAGGAGAAACCGAATCTTATTCTACTAGATGTAAACATACCGACGGTAAGCGGATACGAAGTCTGTAATAAGCTAAGGCAGGACGACGCGACAAAACATATACCCATAATTATTCTGACAGGAAAAAATATGCCTAAGGATAAAGTGGAAGGCCTAAAGATAGGTGCCGATGACTATATCACAAAATCTTATAATCTTGAAGAATTATTCGCCCGTATTGAGGCATTACTCCGCCGGAGCGGTTTCGTAGAGGAGATTAATAAAGATCAGGCGGTGTTATTTGAAGAGCTGAAGGGCATTATCAAGGACGAAGCAGTTAAGATGTTGTTCCAGCCGCTGTTTGAGTTGAATCCGCGGAAGTTATTCGGCTATGAAGTGCTCACCCGCGGCCCGAAAGACAGCAAACTGGAAAGGCCGGATAAATTATTTCAGTATGCGCTTAGCTGCGGGCTGCTACCGGACCTGGAACTGGTATGCCGCAAAAAAGCCCTGGCTAAACTGGGGGATGATATCGAGAAGAATCTGATATTTTTTAACACAAACCCTTTTCTTATAGAAACGGAGAGTTTTAAGGATATCCTGGATCTTTACAACATGCCGCAGCAAGTCGTTCTTGAGATAACCGAGCGCTCTGAGATCAAGAATTTTCCCGCCTTCTGCAAGATCATCAAAACGTTCAAGGAAAAAGGTTTCAGGATTTCTATTGATGATGTTGGAAGCGGGTATTCCAGCCTTGACTCTATTGCTGAATTAAAACCCGATTTTGTAAAAATAGATATGGGCCTGATCAGGGATATCGGAAATAACACAGTAAAGCAAAATCTGGTCAAGGCGATCGCCTCACTTTGTAAAGAAAGCAGGATCATTTCTATCGGCGAGGGGATCGAGACCGAGGATGAATTAAAAATGCTTATAGACCTTAAAGTCGAAGCCGGGCAGGGCTATTTATTAGGCAAGCCCGGCCCGGAACTTGTTGTAGAAAAAAAATAAAAAACTGGGGGTAGATCATGGAAAGAAAGATCCAGGTGCTTGTAGTTGACGATGAAGTTGATTTTAAACAACTTTTGACATTTTGGCTTGAGTCAAAAGGTTATTCGGCGATTACAGCCTCCAACGGACAGGACGCCCTCAAGCTGATGGAAAAAACTACGCCGGACATCGTGCTTCTGGATATACGCATGCCGGTCATGGATGGTATAGAGACTCTCAAGAGAATAAGAAAAACCAATAAAGACCTGCCCGTTATTCTCATCAGCGCGTATATAAATGACCCCAAAGCTAAAGATGTTTTGTCTTACGGGATCTCCGGCATATTTTACAAGGGCAAAAATTTTGAAGAGGTATTGCCTCTGCTGGAATCCGCATTAAGGACACATAAAAGACTTAAATAAGAAGCCGAATTCACGCAACCTTCAGAGTGGTTTTAGAAGGTGGTATCCGCATCACCGCATCCCTCATTTTTTAAACATTATAACGCCGCTCCGGCTAAGATAGGGGAAAAACATGGACATGATGCTTTTATTTCTTACCGGAGTGACAATAGGTATCTCCGGAGCGATGATTCCCGGGCCTCTTACTTTATTCGCCGCATCCGAGGTCTTAAGAACAAACCGGTTCGCGGGGCTTAAAATAGTGGCAGGACATATAGCCATTGAATTCATATTTATTATTATTATCCTTCTGGGGCTTCAGGAATTTCTCAGTTCCAATGTTTTTTTAACGATGGCATCCGTTGTCGGAGGATCGGCCCTTATAGTTATGGGCGTTATCCTTATTGTGAAAGCGCCTAAAATGACATTTTTAAGCAAGAAAACAGACACCGGCTTTAATAAGGGTCTGTTCATCGGCGGTATTGTCTTCAGCGCTATCAGTCCCGGTTTCCTCGTCTGGTGGGCTACCATAGGCGTATCCACGCTTATAAGGTCTTTGGTTTTCGGCGTGACCGGAGTTATCATCCTGACATTGGGGCACTGGATAGCCGATGTGGGATGGTACTGGTCTATGTCTTATGCTCTGGATAAGGGGAAAACACGCTTAAACAACGGAATGTGCCGGAATATCATCAGATTTTTCTCTGTACTTCTTATCATACTGGGTATCCATTTTTTTGTGAACGGAATAAGGGCGGATTTTTGATATAGAGAAAAGGGCTAAACGGCAAAGGAGAAAAAATGTTCAGAGAAAAGATAAAGGTGTTGGATTGCACTGTGCGCGACGGCGGGCTGATAAACAACCATGACTTTGACCGCCGGTTTGTGAGGGCGGTATATAAGGGGCTTTCAGAGGCCGGTGTCGATTACATGGAGATAGGATACAAGAATTCCAAAGAACTGTTTTCGCCCAAGGAATACGGATTATGGAAATTTTGCGATGACGATGAGATAAATAAGATCATAGACGGGATAGAGAGCAGGACAAAACTTTCCGTGATGGTGGATGTGGGGCGCGTGAAGCTTGAAGATATCGTGCCCGCCGCTGAAAGCCCCATCACCATGATACGCACGGCTTCGTATGTAAAGGATATTGATAAAGCTATATATATGGCTAACCATTTTCATGAGAAAGGGTATGAAGCCACCATAAATATAATGGCAATCTCAAAGGATATGGGCCCGGAATTAGACGAGGCCGTACATCAGATAGAGGAAGAAAGTAAGGCCATGGTGGTCTATATAGTCGATTCATTCGGCGCGCTCTATCAGGAACCCGTTGAGCATCTGGTGAAGAGGTTCAGGACCATATTAAAGACAAAAGAGGTGGGATTCCATGGCCACAATCACCAGCAGCTTGCTTTTGGCAACACTATTGAGTCCATCATCCATGACGCGAATTATCTGGACGCCACTGTTTACGGTATCGGCCGCGCTGCGGGCAATTGTCCTCTGGAACTTTTAGTCGGTTTCCTGAAAAACCCGAAATTCGATATACGTCCAATATTGGATCTCATCTCCCACGAGTTTATTCCGCTTCGGGAAAAGATGGAATGGGGTTATATCATACCCTATGCTATTGCCGGCATAATGAATGAACATCCGAGGGCCGCAATGGCGCTTCGCAAAAGCGACAAGAAGGAAAATTACCGGGAATTTTACGAAAGCCTCCTCAACACCGGCTTAGAATAGATCAAAGTCATGGATGTAGAGAGATTTAAAAAACTTCCGGTCATGGGAATAATACGCGGCGTAGGACTCGATGTAATAGAGCCGCTCGTCAAGACGATCATATCCTCAGGCCTCAAGACAGTCGAGATCACCATGAATACTTCCGGAGCGCCGAAATTGATCAAGCAGATGGTAGAATCGGCGAAGAATGACCTTACTATTGGCGCCGGAACTGTATTGACTATGGATGAGCTCTTATCGGCCTTTGATTCCGGAGCCAGTTTTATAGTCCTGCCGACACTCGTAAAAGATGTCGTAAAATACTGCGTAAAAAATAAAATACCTGTTTTCCCTGGGGCGCTTACACCTCAAGAAATATATACTGCATGGAGCGAGGGCGCTACAATGGTGAAGGTATTCCCCGCCAAGTTTTTCGGCCCTGAATATATAAAAGAGGTAAAGGCGCCGTTTCAAGACATACAGATACTCGCCTGCGGCGGTGTTAAGCCGGAAAACATACGGTCATATTTTTCGTGCGGAGCTTCTGCTGTCGCATTTGGCGCGAGTATATTTAAAAAGGAATGGCTGGCCGGGGGTGATTTCTCGAAAATAGAGGAACAGATAAGATCATTACTCTCGGAAATAGGGGACAGACACTTTTTTGAAGAGTAGGGACAGACACTTTTTGTAGCTATATAAGTAGCCTCAAAAAGTGTCTGTCCCTGACAACGCCGCAAAAAAACTGTCCCCTTTTCATGTAAAGGTAAACCTTTTGGCCTTTTCTTCGTCTAATACAGTGAACAGACGGAAGGAGGGTAAAGAAATGAAAAAAGTCAGATTTGGAATAGCAGTTTTAATGTTGATCTTAAGTTTGAGTATCGCCGCACCTCATGCCGCATTGGCTCAGCCGGAGGATGTGGATCACGCGCAGGCTCCGGTTGATGCCGGTGGCCAAGTCCCGCCCGGCATCGAGGGTAGAGATATACCCGGAGAGGGGCAACATCGAGGTTGGACGCAGGGCAAACACCGGGGATGGAACAAGGAAAAGCTGGAGAAGATCAAGGAAGAAAATCCCGAAAAATTCCAGGAGATGGTGGGTAAACGTCGGGAGCAGATCAAGGACAGGCTTGCGGATCTCAAGGAAAACGATCCTGAAAGATATAGGAAGCTCCGGCAGCAGATCCAATCCCGGAAGCAGAACAGGATGCAAGATTTAAAGGAAAAAAATCCTGAGAAATTCCGGGAGATGGTCGGAAGAAAAAAAGAACGCATGCAGAACCGCCTTGAGGATTTGAAAGAGAAAAACCCGGAAAAGTATGACGAGATCAATGCCCGCAAAAGTGAGATGCGGGAGTTCAAGCGTTTGAGAAAAGAAGACCCTCGGCAAGCAAAAGATTATTTATCCGACCACCCCGGCTTAAGAGACAGATGGGAGAATTTTCGTGATAGGCGTGAAGATAGGCGTGATCGAAGGACTAACGGGGGCGGGCAACACCAAGGCCAGGGCGGCCCCGGCCGGGGAAGAAGTCGATGATAGAGATCGCCGAAGGGTTGCTTATAGATAAGGTAAAAACGGGCGATGATGACGCCTTTCAGCAGTTGGTCTCCCTTCACAGAGAAAAAGCGTTTGGCCTCTGTTATAGTATTGTCGGAAATGTCGAGGACGCGAAAGATGTTTTGCAGATGGCCTTAGTCAAGGCATATAAGGGAATGGGGAATTTTAAAAAGAACGCCTCATTTTACACCTGGCTCTACAGGATCCTGGTAAATACAGCGCGTGATTTTTTACGTAAAAAGGCCAGGGAAAAAACAGAAGTTTTTGAATTTGCCGCCGATGTCAGTTTAAGCCCGGAAAAGAGAATAATAAACGCGGAATTAAAGCAGTTACTGGATCAGGCAATATGCACCTTATCGGAAAACCAGCGCATAAGCTTTATAATGAGGCATGTTAACGGCATGAAAGTAAATGACATCGCTCAGATCATTCATTGCCGCCCTGCTACGGTAAAAGTACATATATACAGAGCGGTTAAAAATTTAAAAAAACAATTGACGCCGTATTTAACAGCCACTGGATAGGGGTGATTAAAATGCTGTGTTTTAACGCCAGAAAGAAGTTATACGCTTTAACCGAAGGCGATCTAAGCGGTTCCTCAGCTGAAGAGCTCAAGGTTCACCTGGATTCGTGCGCAAAGTGCGCTGAGGAATATGGAAGGATCAAGCAGGTTCTTGAGCTGGCTTCAAAAAAAGAAGCTCCTAAGATGCCTCCCGAATTTTGGGCAGAGTTTGACCGGGATTTAAGAGAAAAATTAGTCCGGGAGAAAGAGACGCCCGATACATTCACCATCCGTCCGGAACGCACAAAGATAAACCTCAAGCCGGTATACGCGCTTGCCGCTATGGCGATGTTTTTGATATCGGTTAGTTTTTACTTATTCGGTGGTGTGCCGACTAAAAGCCGCCTGAATGCCGCATCCGACGAGCGCCTTGTAAACGATCTTCTCGCTATTGAAGAATTGACGGAAGAAGCCATGATTTTTGATGATCAGGATATTCTTCTGGATGAGATATTTTTGCTTGAGGAGGTCAACGGCAGTAACGGTTCAGCGTAAAAGAAGCCGCATCCCGCGTACAATTCCCATAATATAAAAAACCGAAAGTAGCTAGCCCTTGCGTTTTTCAGGTATTTCATGTATATTTTATTGAAGATATAGTATAATCAGCATAATAGAGGGGAGCGTTATGTTTAAGAGGTTCTCAGGCGTTATTATAGTAGTTTCTTGTATATTTTTTGCGATAGGAGCTTATGCGGAGACAGAAGGTGCCTCCGCATCCAAAAGCATCCCGGCCGGCATGGGGGATAAATTACGAAGAGGCCTTATCAATACTTTTACGGGATGGTACGAGCTCCCGCACCAGATAGTAAAAGGATTTAATGACGGTTTTATGGGAGAAGAAGAGAACAAGCTTTTCGGCATACTTTTGGGCAGCCTGAAAGGTATATCTTGCGGTATAGGCAGGACCGCATCAGGTGTTGCGGACCTGGTTTTTTTCTGGGCAGCTGACCCTAAAGATAATATTTACGTGGGCATGCCCCTTGACGCTGAATACGCATGGGAGGAAGGCGTATCGTATGATATTTTCGATCCCAATATTACAGAAGCGGCTATAAGGCCTATGGTCAATAAACTTTTCAGGGGAGCCGGCAATACGTTGTTCGCCTTCATGGAAGTCCCCATGCAGGTCAAAAAAGGTTTTTCAAAAGGCGCATGGGATCTCGGCATTTCCAAGGGGCTATGGTTTTGGGCCAGCCGCGAAGTCTCGGGCGTTGTGGATCTATTCACGATCCCGTGCGCGAACCCGGAATACACCGCAGGAGTGACCCTTGACGATGATATGCCATGGGAAATATATCTTGAAAGAAAAAATCCGGCGCTGATGCAATAATCCGGATCTTATTCGAACTTCGCTTATTGCCGGAATAGGGGGGAACATTATGAAAAATGTAAAAGTGTTGATCGGTATACTTATCCTGATCTTACTCACTCGGCCCGCGGTCATGATCGCGCAGGAACCCACGCAGATAAATTCTAAAGAGCTGAGTGAGACCGATGTGACGGCTTTTATGCAGCAGGAGATCTCCGAAGGCAGAAATCTGCTTTTTTGTTCGGCATTCCAGATCGCCTGGGATAGATTATGCGATGATATTCTTACTGAGCCTCTAAGGCTGAGCGGTGATCCCATAGCCGCAAAAATGCTCAATGAACGGCTTACCGGCGAGGAAGATGTGTCCGGAGATTACTATCTGGCGATGGCAGGTTATAAAAGAGACAATATTACCGGGAAGATAGTAGAGGCCATGAAGGAGAGATTCAATGAAAGCCCCGGCATCGATCTTTCATTAAATAATCCGGATGATATCCTGGCCTACGCCTTTTTGCTCAAAGACCTGAAATTCGATAAGGAATTTGAATCACTTGAAAGGCCGATTAATTTTACAGGTAAAACCCCTGTTCGGGCATTCGGAATAACAAAATTCGCCTTTTCCCCGGCCCATAGAAGCTTAAGCAAACAGCTTGATATCCTGGACTATCAAAGCGATAACGATTTTGTGATCGCTCTTAAATCTGTCTTGCCCGAGGATGAGATAATTCTTGCTAAGATAGCGCAGGAAGATACACTTCTGGCAAGTGTCGAATCCGTTCTGTCAAGAATAAGCGGACCATCCGGGTCGAAGATCAGAAGTGATGAGACATTGAAAATACCGAAGTTAGATTTTGATATACTTCACTTTTATTCAGATATTGAGGGAGCGCAATTCCTGAACGAGGGTTTTGAGAAGCATTTTATAGCGAAAGCCCTTCAGTCTATAAGATTCAGGCTGGATGAAAAAGGGGCGCTATTAAAATCAGAGGCAGCTATCATGGCACCGACGATGATGCCTCCAAGCAGTCCGCCAAAAATCAGACAGTTCATTTTTGACAAACCATTCCTGATCATGCTTAAGGAAAAAGACGCGAAGTATCCGTACTTTGCCATGTGGGTCAGCAACTCCGAGCTTTTAGTCAAATACAAGTAGTTTTAACCCCTCACACAACACTTCTTTTTTGCTAATTGACTTTTCTATCCATTAATGTTATATTCTAATTACACTATTATATGTGCTAAAATATGTTTTCTTAACGATAAAACAGGAGTGTAGGTATGGGAAAAGTGCTGATCATAAAACTTGGTTACTCAGAGACGCTTGACAAGGAGATCTCGCGGACCACTTCGTTGGGTGATGTCCTGAGGACAACATTTATATTAAATTTCTTTAAGCGTGACGATGTGAGCTGGTTTGTTGATGAAAAAGCCGCGCCGCTCTTGGAGAATAACCCTTATATAAGCCGCGTACTGATCCATAATCTTGAGACTGTGCTTCAGCTTCAGCATGAGCGCTTTGATACGGTCATCAATCTGGAAAAAGTCCCCGGTATATGCGCCCTTGCGGATTCGATCAGTGCATGGAGGAGGTTCGGGTTCAGATTTGATGAATATAGGGGAACTGCCCAGAGTTATGACGGCGCGGAAAAAGTTCTGGCGCTTTCTTCAAGCGACGATGAGAAGAGGGAGAACAAAAGATACTGGCAGGAGGCGCTTGCAGAGATGATAGGGAAAAACTGGAAAGGCGAAGGGTATGTATTGGGGCATAAGCCAAAAACAAAGCTTGTCCGCGATATCGGCTTTAACTGGCAGACCGGCCAAAAATGGAGGAACAAGGCCTGGCCCAGGGAAAACTGGGAAGCGCTGGAGGGGCTCCTCAAAAATAATTATTCTATAGACTGGCAGCAGGGGCTGAACGATCTCCGCGAATATATGGACTGGATAAACACCTGCAAACTTATAGTGACCAATGACTCACTCGGTATGCACCTGGCGGTCGCGTTAAAAAGAAAGGTTATAGCCCTTTTTGGGCCCAGCTCTTCCAAGGAAGTCTATCTTTATGAAAAAGGAAAGATACTGCTCCCGAAGACAAGTTATAACTGCGTACCGTGCCTTCAGAGAGAATGTTTTCAAAAAGAGCATTGCATGCATTTTATCAAGCCAAAGGATGTAGCAAAAGAGGCGGAAAAGATATTGAAGCAAGGTAAGCAAGCCGGGCACGCCAGATCCGCTATGGTAGGGGCAAAATAGCTTTAATGGATGATTTCAGGATAGATTCACACAAGCTGATATATCATGTAGACAGGGTACGTGATTGGACTGTAGGCAAAAATATATACCCTCTTTACGCGGAAATATCTCCCTACGGCGGCTGTAATCACCGCTGCATTTTCTGCGCCCTTGATTATCTGGAATATAAACCGCAGATGCTGGAGACGAATGTCCTGAAGCGTTTTCTAAAGGATATTACCCGGAAAGGCGTAAAGAGTATTATGTTCGCCGGAGAAGGGGAACCGCTCCTTCATAAGGATATGGCGGAGTTGATAAAATACGCGAAGGATCAGGGGTTAGATATAGCGATCACCACTAACGGCACACTATTGTCTAAGGCGCTTCTTGAAAGCATCCTCCCGCGCCTCAGCTGGCTTAGAATAAGCCTGAACGCGGGGACCGCGAAAAACTACGCCTCCATCCATAAAACACGCCCCGAAGATTTTAATAAGGTCATAGCGAATATAAAAGAAGCCGTGAAATTGAAAAAGAAGAAGCGGCTTTCATGCACCATAGGGGCCCAATTCCTGCTTTTAAACGAAAATTACAGGGACGCCGGGAAGCTGGCGGGCATATTAAAGGATAAAAAGGCGGATTATCTTATAATAAAACCCTATTCCCAGCACCCGCAAAGCCGTAATCGCCTCGGCGCGGGACTTCATTATGATAAGTTGCTGTATACGGAGAGAAGGCTTAGCGATTATAACAGCGGCAGTTTCCGGGTGGTCTTCAGGAAGCAGACAATGCTTAATCTCCGGGATGAGAAGCCATATGGTAAATGCCTGGGGCTGCCGTTCTGGACATATCTTGCTTCGTGGGGGGATCTATATGCGTGCAGCGCCTTTTTGGGCGATAAGCGCTTCTGCTACGGGAATATCTACAAAGAGTCTTTTGAAAAGGCATGGAATAGCCCGAAGAGAAAAAGTATAATGAAAATGATGGAGCGGGAGTGGGATATCAGTGATTGCAGGGAGGCCTGCAGGCTGGACGCGGTAAACAGGTATCTCTGGGAATTAAAGAATCCACCGGCACATGTTAACTTTATATGATGATAAGTAAACGTGGGTTAGCACGTCACCACGTCACCAGGTCACACGTCACCAGGTCACACGTCACCAGGTCACACGTCACCAGTATAAGAAAACCCCTGGTGACCTTGTGACGTGGTGACGTTGTAACCCATGTTTCTTTACACTGGCATTCTGGTGACGTTGTGTCGTGTAACCCATGTTTCTTTACACTGGCATTCTGGTGACCCAGGTTTTACGTAAACCGTAAACCGACTATGTATTATCACGATTATGACAGACATTAAATTTCTGCGACAAAAGGCGAACGAGATACGGAGCGAAGTTTTAAGAGTAGCCGTTCCCCACGGGGCCGGACATATAGCGCCCTCACTATCATGCCTGGATATACTCGTAGCGCTTTATTATGAGTGCATGGCGTATGATCCTAAAAAACCGGCCTGGGAGGACCGCGACAGGCTTGTTTTTTCAAAAGGCCACGGCTGTTACGCCCTTTACGCGATCCTGAATGATCTGGGAGTCCTGCCGAAAGAAAAATGGGAAGGTTTTTATACTGAAAAAAGCGATCTTGCCGGCTGTATAGAAAGGCATTCGGAGTACGGGCTTGAAGCGGGCTGCGGTTCTCTGGGGCACGGTCTTCCTATAGCTACGGGGATCGCTTTCGGAGCTAAAATACAGAATAAGGGTTACCATACATTTTGCATAGCCGGAGACGGTGAATTACAGGAAGGATCCACCTGGGAGGCTCTGCAGTTTGCCGTTAAGCACGAAGTGGGTAACCTCATTATCATAGTCGACCACAATCGGTTACAGGCTATGGATTTTATCGTGAATATCCTCGATAGAGAAAAGACCGATCTCATCAAAAGATTACGTGGATTCGGCCTGTCTCCGGTTACATGCCCGGGACACAATATGCCCAAACTTGTCGATACAATAAAAACGGCGAAGGCAGCGTTTTCTAAAGTACCCAAAGTCATTGTCGCGGACACGATAAAAGGCCGTGGCTTGAAATGCATGGAAAACGTACCGAAATTTCATTTCAGGATCCCCACAAAGGAAGAGCTTTCGACGGGGAAAGACATATGAGCAATACTAATGACTATAGAAAAGAGATCATAGACACGCTTTTGCCTTATTTTAAAAAGGATGAACGCCTGCGCCTTTTAGTCTGTGATATGGGCTTCGGCGTTACGGATAAGTTAAAAGAAGTTATGCCGGAAAGTATGATGAACTGCGGCATCATGGAGCAGGGGACTGTGGGCGTAGCCGCGGGGATGGCCCTGAGCGGCCTCAGGCCGGTGGTCTATTCAATAGTAAATTTTCTGGTGTATAGAGCATTAGAGCAAATACGCAATGACCTGGTTTTGCAGAAGCTGAACGTCAAGCTTATCGGCACCGGATGTGACGACTATTTCAGTTTTTTAGGGCCTTCCCACTGTTGCGGTAAAGACGATATAGCTTTGATGAAATTGATCGATGTAAAAGTCTATGACCCTTATACGGATAAAAGGCCGTTCAGCAAGTTAGTGGATGACTGGATAAATAGCGACGGCCCAGCCTATATCCGCGTATAGACAGGAATCACTCTATGCTACTGACAATCATAATGCCCGCCCTCAACGAGGAGAATAACATCAATGCCGCTATTGATGATACTTTGTCCTCCTTCAGAGAATATAGTATTGACGGAGAAGTGCTGGTTATAAACGACGGCAGTACGGATTCCACGCCTGATCTGATCAAACGTAAGGTAGAGGAGAATCCCGGGAAAGTAAGAACGCTTGACCATCCAAAGCCGCAGGGTATAGGTTCTTCATTCTGGGACGGTGCGGATAACGCTAAGGGCGATATAGTCTGCCTGCTGCCGGGCGATAATGAGAATATACCTGGTGAGATCTTACGCTACGTGGGGCTTATGGAAGACGTGGATCTGGTCATACCGTTTGTATTGAACAGAGAAGTGCGTTCGACTTTCCGAAGGTTCCTTTCAGCGAATTATGTCCGGTTTATAAATTGCAGCTTCAGGACCTCTCTTACTTACACGACGGGGACAGTCATCTACAGAAAATCTCTCCTTAAAGAATTAAAAACCAGGAGAATGGGCTTCTTTTTTCAGACAGATATACTGATCAGGCTGGTAAAGCGCGGATACCTCTTAGCCGAAGTCCCTTATAAATTACGGGAAAGGGGAGGCGGCAAGTCTAAAGCTGTCAGATTGCGCTCTCTCGGAGATATCGTAAGAGGCTATTTTAAGCTTTTAGCCGATATCTATTTCAAAAAAGAAAGCATAAAAAAGGCATATGCCCAGGACTCAGTTACGGCAAAGCGAAAAAGTGGTTAAGCATATAGAAGAGGTGAAACACCTCGTGCTTGACGGCCACAAGATGCTTTGGCACAAAGACAGGGTAGAGGCGTGGCTTGACGGCAAGAGGATAGCGCCGGTAACTATAGATTGTTCTCTGACCAGAAGGTGCAGTTATAGATGTGTATACTGTTACGGCCAGCTTCAGGCTAACGATGAGAAGAGGATGACCAGAGACGTGATCTTCCGTTTTCTCGATGATGCCGCGGAGATCGGTGTCAAGGGCGTAAGTTTTGTCAGTGACGGGGAAAGCACCTGTTCACCGCATATTTATGACGCTATAGTAAAGGGCAAAGCAAACGGCCTGGATATGGCGCTCGGTACCAACGGTTATCTGCTCAAGAACGAACGCCTGGAAGAGATCCTGCCCTGCCTTACTTATTTAAGATTCAACATTTCCGCCGCCCAGACCCGATCCTATGCCGAGATCATGGGCTGCAGCGAAAAGTGCTTCCATAAAGTGATCAATACAATAAAAAAGAGCGTTGAGATAAAACGGAAAAAGAAACTTTCCGTTACCATAGGCATGCAAATGGTCCTGATGCCGCGATTCGCGGATCAGATCATACCGTTCGCTAATCTGGGTAAATCGCTCGGAGTCGACTACGCCATAATCAAGCACTGTAGCGATGACGAGAAAGGGAGCCTGGGTGTCGACTATTCGCAGTATTTTGAACTGGTGGATCTATTGAAGCAGGCAGAAGCGCTATCGACTAAAGACTATCTGGTCAAGGCGAAATGGTCCAAGATCTTAAGTGACGGAAAAAGAAAATACACCAAATGCTACGGCCCTGCCTTCATTATGCAGTTTTCAGGTTCGGGCCTGGTCGCGCCGTGCGGCATGCTATTTAACAGCAGGTTCAAGAAAAACTTTCATATAGGCAATATAGCGGATACATCGTTCAAAAATATATGGAAGAGCAAAAGATATCGGGATGTCCTTGATCATATACATTCGGATAAATTCAATCCACAGACAGACTGTGGGACTCTTTGTCTGCAGCATAAGGTCAATGAGTTTCTCTGGGACTTGAAAAATGGGAAGGCAGACCTTAAGAAGCCGCCGGGCAAACCGCCGCAGCATATAAATTTCGTTTAAACTTATTTTAAAAGACTTGATGAATAGAAGAACACTCCTAAAAGTCCTTCCGGGGCTGATATTTATTTTCATTCCTCATAATTTTGATGGCGCTTTTTGCGGGATATTACATATTTTTGCCCCGGAAACCGGAGATGCGTGAGTTTTATGAAAAGTCAGGATAAAGTCTCTGAAGCCGCGTTCTTTGACGGGATTGCGGAAGCGGGAGAATACGATGCCCTGACTCAGCGGGCATATGACAGGCTGGTACTCTTTTTTGAAAGGTTTATCAAACCTGAACCTGGAGAAAAGCTGATAGATCTGGGGTGCGGAACAGGCGCTTTTACAAAAGAACTTAAAAAATTCAGTCTGAATATAACAGCAGTCGATCTCTCTCAGAACGCGGTCAGTTCCGCAAAAAAGGATAATCCGGGATATTCCGCGATTTGCTCTGATATAGAAAAGCTGAGTTTTGCTGATGAAAGCTTTGATGTCGTGGTCTTCAGCGCGGTTTTACATCACTTTAAAGATTTTTCGAGATGCGCCTCTGAAGCTTACAGGGTGCTTAAGAAGGGGGGAAGGTTTTACGCCTTTGATCCTAATATGAGAAACCCTTTCATGAGGATCTACAGAAGCGCGCGTTCCGGCAAGGGTCGGAGAGCTCTACGGCCCGTAGGGCCGGAGGCCTCGCCATACACCGTCAATGAAAGGCTTTTATCAAAAGAGGAGCTGGAAAAGGCTTTTAAGGAAGCCGGTTTTTCCGCGTCTGTTCTGGCCGTATCCGGAATAGAGTTAAGGCAGGCAAATAGAGGAATATTTGACAGATTCCTCACTTTTTATAATCTGCTTGAAAGGGGCATGGCATCATTGCCTCTCGCGCGATACTACGGATCGCATTTGATAACCTACGGCGTAAAGACGTAGCATTCTTCAGGTACAAAAATGGGTATGATATATTGTCTGAGCAAATGGTTGAAGCGTTTTCGCATATTAGTCCGCTTCATGCTATATAACCTGAGTATTGATAAGAGGCCTGTCTTTTCGGTGCTGACTGTTACCAGCCACTGCAATTTCCGCTGTAAATACTGTTTCGGGGATTATCATAAGAGCCAGGAGAAGGACTTGTCCACGGAAAAGCTGCTGGAAACAGTCGATGAACTCGCGGACTTAGGCATTATTTACATAAATGTTCACGGCGGGGAAGCCCTTCTCCATAAAGACATGGGTAAGATCCTCACCAGAGCCCAAAAGCGGCATATGTTCGTCAATCTCATCACTAACGGGACCTTCCTTAAAAAATTCTGGGATGATGTTAAAGTAGTCGATACATTCTGCATCAGTCTGGACGGCCGTGAAGAAAATAATGATCTCAATCGAGGGCCAGGTACATTCAAGATCGCCTCAGAAGCCATCGATTTTATTCTATCCAGGGGCCATACGCCGAGGATAGGCATGACGATAAGCAAACATACGATTGATGATATAGAGTGGCTGGCTGAGTGGGCAAAGGAAAGGCATATCTATATCCAGCCGTTCCTGCTTTTTGACCAGGAGCACCTTCCCAGAGAACTCTGGCTTACAAGGGAAGAAAATCACATGGCCCTTAGAAAGTTGATAAAACTCAAGAAAAAAGGCTATCCGATCTTCTACAGCCTGAAGACATTGAATTACGCTCTGGACTGGCCTTTTGATAAGCCGATCTTAAGGGCCGGGGACATGAAGGACGTAAAAGTACCGAAGGATTTCAAGTTCATACCGTGCCTTTACAAGATATTGAACATAATTGTTGAGGCTAACGGCACTATCAGAAGCTGTAACGCCAAAATAAGAGGGGAATATCATACTTCCATACTCAACAAGTCCTTGAAAGACGCGAAGCGGAAGCTGCTTCAGATGGACGATTGCCTGTATTGTTATCATCTGCCTATAGTGGAGTTCAGCAACCTTATGTCCGTAAACCTTGAACCCGTGTTCGGCCAGTTCATAAATCAGGCGAGAGAGGATCTAAAAAGGCTCAAAAATCAATTATTCGCGAAGTGTGTTGCCTCCGCCGGCAAACCGGCAGTATTATTTATAAACCCACCCGGCCCCGAAAAGCTCTACCGGGGTATGATATGTACTTATATTTCAAAAGCCAATTATATCTGGCAGCCGTTTGACTTTGTGATCTTGAGCGCTCATATTCCGGAGAAGTATGACGTAAAACTCATCGACTGTAATATAGATACTTTATCGGTGCAGGGTTGCATAGAGAAGATAAAAAAGGCGGATCCTGCCGCAGTGATCGTTTCCATATCTTCTATCGTGCTTGAGAAAGATATGGAGTTCCTGCGTCAGTTAAGAAGTGCTTTTCCCGGTCTTAAGATATCGGTCTTAGGCGACGTAATGCTGGAGGACTCTTTTTGCCGTAAAGTGCGGGAATGCGGCGTAGACCTTATACTTGACCCTATGGATATCGATCTGTGTCAATATATTGAGACGGGCCGGGCTTCGTCACCGAATATAGTGATGTTCCGGGATATGAGGCCTGAGATCCACAGGAAAAAAGAAGACAAGGCAAAGAAGGTCTTGATAGGTATCCCCAGACATAAAGCATTCATAAACAGTAAGTACCGCGTCCCGTTCATGAGGCATTCTTTATACACTACAGTCTCGACTCAGTTTAGCTGTCCTTATAAGTGCCATTACTGTTCCTGCGCCAAGCTGCCTGTCACATATAGGGGGTATGATGAAGTCTTAAAAGAACTGGATTTTGTAAAAGAGCTTGGTATCCGAGAAATATATTTCAGCGATCCAAGCTTTGGCTATCCAAAAAATAATGTAAAACATCTTTTGCATTCTATGATCGATAAAAAATACTCCTTCAGCTGGTCTTGTTATTTTAATCCGGCCATGGGTACGGATGAGATGCTGAAGCTTATGAAAACGGCAGGATGCCACACAGTTATCATCGGTGTCGAGGACGAAGATTTTGATATGCTTGGCTCGCGATTTGAAAGAAGGCTCAGCAAGGAGAAACTGTTCGAATTCACACAAAATTGTAAAAAACTGGGCATCAGGATCTGCGGAGATTTTATAATCGGCCTCAATGACAAGGAAGAGGCGTTTGAAAGAATAGTCGATCTGTCCATGAGGCTTGATCTGGATTACGCCTCTTTCAATATATATACGCCTCTTATGGGCTCTATCGTGAGAGACGATATGATAAGAGACGGAAGCATATCTCCCGACGCTACAGGGTTTGATACTACCGGTGCCTCGAGAATGCCGGATAAGAAGTTAATAGAGCTTAGAGATAAGGCGGTAAGAAGCTTTTATCTCAGGCCGTCTTATATAGCGCGAAGGATATTGAGCTTAAAAAGGCCCGAAGAATTTTTTATTCAGTTCGCTGAGATGGTAGAGCTTTTTAAGCGATCATTCGCGAAAAGGTAGGTATATGTTGAATAAACCCGTCGTATTTATACAAAATGCCGGCTACGATTCCATGAAACAGGCCGTTGATAACATATTTGCCGCCTTTCCGCTTGATGTAAAAGATAAACTTGTTTGGGTCAAACCTAACATGTTGGGAGATTATGTCCCTGAAAGGCACGCCACCACACATCCCGCGGTCGTATCGGCTATAGTGAAAAAGCTTGAATCTTTAGGCGCGAATGTGGTTGTTGGAGATAATTCCGGCATACAGATCATGGTCTCTGATATGGTAGTAGCCTCCAAGACAGGTTTGCTAGGGGCATCACAGGACAGATTTAAAAATATAAGTGATGAAGTGGTCTTTAAAAAAATAGGCCCGAATTCGCGGGAAGATGTAGCGGTCTCAAAAATAATAGAAGATTGCGATATATTTATATCCGTTCCTAAGATGAAGACTCATCTACAGACTTATATCACGGGAGCGGTAAAGAATTCATATGGTTTTGTGGTGGGAAATCAAAAGCCCAGATTGCACATGAAGTACCCGGGTTTCAGGGAATTTGCCGGGATAGTGGCCGATATCTATAATATCAGAAAACCTGACCTTGTTATCGTAGACGCGGTCTACGCCATGGAGGGTGACGGCCCGAATTCCCCGAAGGTCAGGCGGCTCGATAAGGTATTCGCCTCTACGGATGGTGTGGCCCTGGATCACTATATGGCAAAGATCATGGGTATGGATGTAAGTAAAATAGCGCTTTTAAAATATTGCGTAGAAAATGACATGGGTTCGCCGGTATATGAGCTCAGGGGCGGAGATGAGGAGGCTATCAATGATTTCAAGCTACCTAGGACTTATTATAATATAAACGCGAGCAATTCTCTCGTTGATACATTGATATACCGTTTTATAATGGCGAAGAAGATCGCTATAAACAAAAAAAGCTGTACGTTGTGCAAAAAATGCTACAACGTGTGCCCTGCCGTAGCGATAAGCTGGAAGGACGGCCCCATCATCGACAATGAAAGATGCATTCTTTGCTTCTGCTGCAAAGAGATGTGCGATCAGGATGCTATTTCTTTTGCTAAGAGATACGTTTACGTCCAGAAGATGCTCGGCCTCCTGAATACGATGAAGGATAAGATCTCCATGAAAAGGAGAAATAATGGCTGATATAGCCCGTAGATTCAAGTACCGCTACTTTCCTACCCTCAAAGCTGCTGCCAAAGTCACTCAGGGTTATGTCACAAAAAAACGTATGCCTTTATATACCAGTTTATTCATTACTCAACGGTGCAATTTAAAATGTGTTTACTGTTTTCCAAAATCACAGGAGAGGAGAGAATCTGATATTCCGCTGGATAAGTTATTTAAAATAGTCGACGAGCTTTATGAAGCGGGATGCCGTTTTATCACAATACTGGGCGGAGAGCCGATGCTTCGGAGCGATTTCGGTGAAATCGTAGATTATATAACGAAAAAAGGAATACTCGCCGAGGTGTCGACCAACGGCTATTTCATAAAAAAATGGCCCGAGGCGATCAGGAAGCTTTTTCTTGTATGCAACAGCATCGACGGAGATGAGGAGACGCACGATGCCAATCGGGGTAAAGGGTCGTTTAGAAAAGTAATGGAAAGTATAGAATTCTGCCGAGAACATAATGTGCCCGTTCAGCTCCGGTCGGTGATCACCTCTAATAACGTTGATAAACTCCAGTTTATGCTGGATCTGGCAAAGAAGGTTGGGACGACATTGAGTTTAGGGGAGCAATGTGTGGATGCCGACCGAAATCCTTATGAAGCCAGCCCTGAGGAATACCGCGAGTTTTGGAAGTTTATAGAAAAAAAGAAGAAAGAAGGGTACCTCATTGATAAATCACATACATGCCTCAAGAATATAATAAGATACCCTTTAGATGCCCCGCTCAATAAGATTTTCATGGACGGTGAGGAATTGCCGCCTTCCATGCCGCAGGATATGCCGAAATGCACTATACGTAACGGATTTTGTCTTTTAGATAACAACGGTATGCTTTATCCCTGTATCCCACTTTTTGGAAAGTGGGGAAAGAATGTCTTTGAACTGGGAGTCAAGGGCGCATGGGAAGGCCTGATGGAGCATAAATGCAGGTTTTGCAGGTCAAGCGTTTATGATATGAAGAGTTTTTTCTTTGGCACCGACCGCTATTCTATGATCGATATGGCCCGTTATATGTTGAATAAGAATTGTCAGTGACGCCGAGGAGTTTATGAAAGATTATTTATCGGATTTTAAGGCGGATATAGCTCAGATTACCCCTAATGGACTATGCCCGTTACTGTACCATACTTTAATACCTTATATAGTGACGCTCTTGGACGGGGGCTGGTTCGGCTGGATAGAAAAAAAGAAAGATACAAACTATCGTAAAAAGATAGATCCGAAAGACTTTAATAAATCAAGCGTGGATAGATTATATCCAAATGAAGTATTGGTCCAGTGCCCGAATATCAATGCTTCTATAATCGTAGGAGTAGGCCCGTATATAAATTCCCGCGGAGAACGGGAAGTCCTCTTAAGGATTTTGAATAAGAAGGGTGAGTGCCCCAACAATCTTGAAATAGGCAATGAAATTATCCTGAATAAAAATGATTTTAAGATCTCTCCCACCGAATACAATGCCGGATTTCCCTCGCTTTTGCTTAGTCGATTGAGCGGCAAGGAATCACTATCCGATCATTTCTGCAATAATCCTCTGAAAAATCGATCTGTCAGTGTTGAGGATATAGAGGCGAGGTGCCGCTATCATAAGAAGAAATCGAGCTATGCGGATTCATTGCTGCCCGGCGATTTTTGTATGGATATCTTCCATCTGATCTATCCCCAGGTGTTGGCGTTATTATACAGTAGCGATAAAAAAATGAATAATTTTACGTATTCGTGCCCTATATCCGGAGAAAGGGTGACGATAAAAGCGGAAAAAGTACCTCGTTTTAATACGATATTAGGGGGATTCAGGAAAATTTTAATAAAAATATTTAAAGCCGTATTCTTTCCCTATGATTTTATAGACGACAACATAGTCTTTACCGTAGAAAAAAGCAGAGATGTCAAAGATTGTGCGCTAGACGAGAAAAAGAAATATTATTTCAATATGTTTGACGAGCGATATCCCTGCCCTTCTTCTCTGCATGCATTGTATCCGTATATGTTGCTTAGAGCTCATAATATGGAATTGCCGTGGTCGGATGTTGTACATTGTCCCGGCTGCAAAGGTATAACTTACAGCATAAAATGAAAAAGCAAATGACAGGCAAGCCGGTTTTAAGACTCTCAGGCGGTGAGAATCCTTATCAGGCACCGGGGGACCTATTCGCTTCCGATAGTAAAGACCGCCTTTCACTGCGGCGGCTGCAATCGCAGAATGCCGGCGTTCCCTGTTTCACCAATTTAGCGGATGCGGACTCTATTTTACATACGCTTTGCCTGGCAGCGGAAGCTTTCCGCCTGCGATATAAAAAGGCCCCTTTTATATCTATTGCGGCCAAGCATGGCAATCCTTGCGGAATGGCAGCTGAGTGGGGCTCGACTGAGAAAACGGTTCTTTCGTCGCTTTTGGGAAACCCACTGGCTGTCTGGGGAGGCGAATTTATCGCCAACTTTAAAATTGATGAAAGAATAGCCCACTTATTATTAAAAAGTGTGAGCCGAAAAAAGAGATTCGGGAATGCCTATTGGATGCTTGATGTAATCATTGCGCCGGATTTTGACGAAAAGGCCGTTGATGTCCTTAGTAAGCGCTCTTCGAGGAAGTTATATAAGAATCCACAGCTTTATAACCCCCGATTACCGGCGTCATCCTGGCGATATCGCCAGGTTAGAGGCGGTTTCCTACGCCAACCGTCTCCCGATTATATTTTGGATTTTACTAAGGTGGAATGTGATGGCGCACGATTGAGCGGTCAGATAGCCGATAGTATAATCCTCGCCTGGAGCGTTGCGTATAGTTCATTTCACGGAGGCAATGAGATAGCGATAGTGAAAGAAAATCAACTTTTAGGAGTGGGTGGCGGGCCTTCTACCCTTGATGCGGCTAAAACTGCATTATTAAGAGCACAAGCAAGCGGACATGATACTACTAATTCAGTATTTGCGGCAGACGCCTTTTTTCCGTTTACCGATGCTCCCGCCGTATTAAAGGAAGCCGGCTGCTGCCTGGGTGTTGTCCCCTCCGGAGGCAAAAATGAGTTATCAGTGAGGCATTTTTTTAAAGAAAACAACATCAATATGATATTTATTCCGCCTCAATACAGAGGATTCTGCCGTCATTAGCCATGAAGATAAGAAAGATAGTATTATGTAATTTGCCGTTGGATGGCGAACTTCAGTACTATATATCGCCGCCATATTTTCTGAAGGATGCCGTCAGTTATCCGCCCTTAGGCCTGCTTTATATAGCCGCGCAGATTTACGACGCCGAAGTTAAGCTTATCGATACATCCTGCAATGTGAAGCTGACCATAGATGATACGGCCCGGAGGATCATAGATGAGAAGCCGGATATTCTCGGAATTACCGGTTACAGCATAAGGGCCTACGCGTTAAAGACGATATGCGAAAAGGTCAGCAGGGAGCTCGGGGACGCTGCGCGCATAGTAGTCGGAGGCAACCATACGGAACTTTATCCTATTGAGACCCTTCGATATCCGGGTGTCAATTATGTTCTGAAAGGCGAGGCCGATTATACATTCCCGCAACTCGTAAAGGCTATAGATGACGGGGAGAAGGAAGGGGATCTTTCCGCGATTAACGGCCTCTACTTTTGTGGCGCCTCCGGTCAGATTCAGGCAAACGACTACAAGGAGGCGTCTTTTAATCTTGATGGAATCCCCTTTCCGAGGAGGGACCTGGTCGATTTCAGCCTTTACTCCACACTCGCGCAGGATACGACGACCATGACATCACTCGTCTCAAGCAGGGGCTGTTCCTTCAAGTGCATCTTCTGTGATGTGCCGATAAAGAAGATCCGCTTCCGCTCTCCGGAAAATGTAGTCGAGGAGATCGAAGAGATGATGAAGATGGGAGTGAACGAATTCAGCTTCTTTGATGACTGTTTCAATGTCGATCCGAATCGGGTAGTCAGGATATGCAGGCTTATCATCGAGCGAAAACTGAATATTAAATGGTGCTGCCGCCTGCGGCCTGCCCCTTTTACCGAGGAGATGGCCGAGGCGATGGCCGCATCGGGATGCAACCGGCTTCATTTCGGCGTCGAATCGACCAACAATGATATTCTTCGGTACATGCGAAAAGGGATCACCTACGAACAGTCGAAGAGGACACTCGATCTCTGCAAAAAGTATAAGCTGAAGCCGCTCATATACCTCATGTTCGGTTTTCCGGGGGAGGATATGAAGATGCTGAAGGAGGGCGAAAAGCTGATTTTGAATGAGTTGAGGCCCGACTATATCTTTCCGAGTATACTATTCCCGCTGGGCGGAACGGTCTTTTACCGCCAACTCCTTACGAGCGGAAAGCTGAAATATGACTTTTGGGCAGATTATATCAATAATCCTACGCGTGATTATAAAGTGCCAAAATTCCGTACGCCGGAAGAAGATG
>JADHVZ010000019.1 GCA_016783745.1 Candidatus Omnitrophota bacterium
GCGCTGGCAAAGGCACGTTCTGAAGGATTCGCACCCTCATCTGCCCTCACCTTCTTCGAAACGGATCATATCATAGATTCTGAAGGTAAAGCCCACCTTGCCGGAGACTGTAAGCAAAACAGCATGATATCCCTTAAGCGCGGAATCAAAGCAAAACTCGATGCCCTGAACGCCCAGATCTCCAGATCCGGTGACATCCTACTCCAAGTCCTCTTAGAGCATGAGCTCAGGCATGAAGCAACCGGCCAAACCGGCGAAGAATCTGAAAAACAATTTATGCAACTCGATGCCAAAAGACTTGTCGAGTTGGCTATTGGTAATGGCATTATGTATCCTTTCAGTCTGTCTACTGTATTAAGCAGAGAGAAACTGATAGCGGATGAATTTAAAGACGCTATTGCCCTGGAGGCAATTGGATTTGAATTACGTGTTGAAAGAGACAGCGTTACGGAATTAGTAAACGGATATAACGAAAATAATGATATTGAGAAAGTCTATGATTACGACGGTACCGTATGGCAGGATTATGAGTATGATGAGATTACCAATGAATTAAAATTCGTAACATTGTTTAATCCTGTAATGGGCGAAAATATAAGAGTACGCCTTATAGATTACAATTATGAAGATAATTATGAAGAATGGGAGATCCTTGTGGATGCTGCGGAAGTGGGCGATTTTGTCAAAAGAGGGACTTTCTTTGTCCGCTTTATATCTCCGCGTAACATAAATTTCAACTATATAGAAGTGGATCCCGGTCACGATGATCAGGGTATAGCAAAAACCGTTTTGAGATGGTTGGCCCTTAGTTCTCATAGAAGCGGGGGAGATAACGCTTTATTATCCATGGAGCAGAACTATAACCCGAAAACGGCTCATATCTCAAGCACTCTCTATGATTATGACCAGTTGATCCTTACGACAGGCGGCTGGTTCGGAACGCAAGGTGCCACGGCAATAGAAGGCGCGGATGAATCAAATATCGATAGGATCTTACTTGAGACAAAATTCTACTTCAGGCATGGCTCCGAAGAAATAACCATAGAAGTCGTAAATGCGGACACGCGGGAAATATCCGTGACAATTACCGATCTAGTAACCCATGCGACAATTGCGGAGGGGCTGTCAGACATCCCATATGGCTATAAGTTTTCTATCGAAAATATGCGCTTAATAGTGCGAAATGACCAGGACGAAATTATCGATCTTAGATATCCATTATCTTCCTCTTTTTACTGGAAGGGCCGGCCGGATGCGGCAAGAATCGCCCGCGACCAAAAGGCAGATTTGCAGAAATTTCTCAGCGGACTGATAGAGATAAGTTACAACGACGGTCTTATTACAGAAGTGATCGACCGTATTAACGGGCAGGAAAAAAATACGTCGGTTACCTATAGCGGCGAAGACAGCGCCACCATCACGTTCTCCGATGGAACAAGCGTCACCTATACGATAAATAAGACGCCCGACCCGGAACACGGCATAACGCTTCCGGATAGAAAAGATGAGATAAATAACTCCATTACATATCTTGCGAATCTTAAGAATCAAGCGCTTTTCAAGGACGGGCTCGATACGTTGAATATAGAGCCCATATATCAGGATATGCTGCTTAACATTACAGAGCTGTTCGGCATGATGTCGCGGTATGTATCGCCGGAAAATCCCTTCTCGCCGCACAACGCAAGAACGGCGCTTGTCAATAATCAACGGGTCGCGGAGAATACGGCGCGGTATCTAAAGGCCAAGCTTTTCGATAAGGCATCATCCGGCGCCCTGGCTGAATTAAGACAGGAGATCGCTGGTTCGATACTTGAGGACCAGGAAATACTTCTGAGGCTGCTTGATGCTATAGAAGCGGTTATTTCTACTAACGCTTATTCAGTGCTTAAAGCTCAAGATATACCGCTATCACTTACTTTTGACGGCGCGGCTCTCACCGGCAATGAGCTCGTGAGGGAGATTGAGTTTATTTATGAACCGGCGGCCGGATTTATCGTCACCAATCTGGTCGGCGATCCTGAAACGGATATATATACAAAAGGGGGCATGAGGAACAAGGAAGCTTCCACGCTCAATGAAGAATTCAAAATCTGGCAGAATAGCTATAAAGAGATATATGACTTGGCTTACGCGATGTTACCCAAGAATCTGCTCTCCGGCATAGCGTATGAAGGCGCTAAGAGCCTTATAAAGATCTCGCCGCAAGCCGAGAAAACTGAACTTCTCTCGTCCTGGGCAAAATCAGCAGTCGATGCGGGGCTTATCGCAAAATACGTAGGCGGGCCTGATATGGCCATGTATGCGGAGGATATGCAGTTAATAGCGGATACTATAGCCGCGCGATATAAGGAGCATTTGATTAATGAATTAAATATATTGAACGGCGTAGTCTCCCTCCGGCAGATCGCGGAGGGCCAAGATAGTGTCGCGTATTATAATGCAGCCCTTTCAGGGCGGGAAGCCGCCATGGGTGTACGTTTCTTAAGCGATGAGCTTATGAGCCTTATCCGTGAGCATGCCCTGCGGGCCATAAAAGACGGCGCCATCGATTTAAGCTCTATCGCCATACCGGATGAGCTCGATGTGATCATCACAAAGATATTAGGCGCCTGCGTTACGGGAGGGGAGGAGGACAGAGGAGCCTTCCCGCATACAAAATTGGCAGTTACGGGACACGGCACGGCAAAGTCGGTTGAGATGGCGGCGGAATATCTCGGAATGACGCCTTCAGAGACCAGAATAATCGTTTCGGGCGCAGGCGATGGTGGAGGCTCTGTGGCGCTAAAGCTTGCAAGGCGCGGCTATAAGATTGTAGGAATAAGCGACATAAATGGTATGGTACATAATCCGGACGGATTTACAATCGAGGAGCTGCAGAGACTGAACAACAAACCCGTAAAAGAAAGAAATGTGTTAAATGACCTTACCGGCACCGAGACTTCAACTAATCCAGATGACCTCTTCTCGCTCAATGCCGACATCCTCGTTCCCGCAGCTACTGCCTATAGCATAAATGATGAAGTAATATCTAAGCTTAAGGTAAAGGCAATAGTAGAACTCGCAAATAACTCATTTCTTGGATATGAGAACCTGCTTTACGAAAGAGGTATCCTTGTCCTTCCCGGAGCAACAGTAAACTTCGGCGGAGTCTATACCTCTTACAATGAGGATATGAACAAGCATTTATATAGCATCTCAGAGCTAAGGGATCTGGTGATCAACGCCGAGGGAGGGATAAGCTTAAGTACAGGCATGGATACAAATTATATCGAGACGGTTCCCATAGCAGGCAAAGGCAGCGTAACGGCAGTAGACGGCCTCATCAACACATCGGATATACAGGAGCTCCCCGTAGGGACATATATAGATGTCATAGAAGGAAAGGTCTATACCATGGCCGAATATATAGGAGATGTCGGAGCTGGCTATACCCAGACTATCCCCGTAGATCATGACGGGATCACAAGGCAGGTCATAATAACAGACGGCGCCATAACCTTCTCTGAGATACCGGAATTATCTGTGGGGCTGAGCGCCACAGTTTATGACAGGATCGATGACCTTAAGACACGGCTCTACGCAGAAATCGATGAGACGGCCGTCAAGCTTAATGGCATAATATTGGCACTGCACGATAAGAATAAAAATTCAACCTTAATTGTCGAAAAGCTTAAGGAAGCTATAGCGGCCTTAAAGAATGAGATATATCTCGACATAGAGGGTGCCTATTCCGCGAGAATCGATGAAATTGTGCAGGGTTATAGAGATAACGGCTATTTACTAACAGATACAATCGCAAGGCATAACGCCGCCATAAAAATTGCCTGGGAGGAAGAAATAACGATAAATCTCGAAATAAACTCAGACAATATAGATGATGACGTGACAATAGATCTAAAGACGGGAAGAATTCTAAATATTGGAAATGACGGCATCGGCACCACCCCCGCCTCATGGTCAGTGGATGAGGAGGGGAATCCCAGGGGATTAGATGAAGGCGTGTATTTGGATGAAAACAAACTCTCTCCTCAAAACCTCACCTCCAGCGTGACATTTGAAGCAGTGAAACAAGTAGAAGGCTATAATGTGCTCGTTGAGGCAAATTCTATATTCTCTGATGGTCAATACGGCGCAATCCTGCAGGCGGCACTGGCGCAGGCACGTTCTGAAGGATTCACAACCACATCACTCCTCAGCTTCTTCGAAGCAGACCACATCATAGGCTCAAACGGTAACGCCCACCTTGCCGGTGACTGTAAACAGAACGGCCTTATAGCCCTAAAGCACGGCCTCAAAGCAAAATTAGATATCCTAAACGCCCAGATCCCCGGAGCAGGAGACATCCTCCTCCAAGTCCTTATAGAGCATGAGCTGAGGCATGAAAGAGACGGAGAGGCCCTTGAAGAGATAATAACCAAGAATGATATTAAGAGACTTGTAGAGCTCTCACTTGAGAAAGGCCTTAATCCTACTACAGTAATGGATACTCTCTTCACTAATGGCCTTGCCGAAAACCCTGCCGGCAACCCCGCCAGCATCACATTCAGTGACGGCTCTATTGTGACGATTCGTTATAATGAGGATGGCGAGGATGTCACGCGCCTCGATGTAGATTTCATAAATGGCGAGACGACTGAACTTCCGGGCAATGGCGAGTTTACCCAAACTCTCGCTAACGGCCATACCGTCCATTTTACCCAAACAGCAGCAGGCTACGAATTATCCATCAACGATGGAGATAATACGAAAATATATAAGTTTAGGCCGGATGGTACAAAAGTAGATGCGCCGGCAGACGGAGCCTCGATTACTTTTGAGGGCCTTATGGAATGGGCGAGGGGGTTTGTCACCAGTTTTAGCGAGAGGCATGGGGTTACCTTCCGTGAAGAGCCGTTCGGAACCGCTTTTTATGTCTTTGAGTCGAAAGATGTTGGCGAGGTCCTTAAGCTTTCAAGGGATACTGCCACGCCCGAGCTTTTCAGCAAACTCTTCGTTGAGCCTTATAAGCTGGTTACGGAGAGATTGAGCGGCCGTTTTGCTGATGTCAAGGCGGTTCGCATAACATCTGACGGGAGATTAGAAGAATGTGCAGTAGAAGACGCGCACGGGTATGTTCAGGAAGGACTTAAGCCGCTGGATGAGGAGATTCGTGAGCTTCTTGCAGATGGAAGCAGTGTCGCCGTTCAGAGAGCTAAGGATCTTATCAATGAGACCATCTCCCTTTATGGTGAAATAATAAGTAAGGGAGTTATTGATATAGATATTAATCAGTTATTCCTGAGGCATTTTGGAATCGATAAAGAGGGCAGGGTGAAGCTTATGGATTTAAGCCATCTGCAGGATACGCTTAACCTGCAGAACCATCAGATGCACCTGGCAAATTCGAATACGAAGCTTCACAGCCAGTTGTCAGGGTGGGCCGTATCGTGCGGGGCAGCGGGACAAGAGCTCTATAGTGAGTTCTTCATTCATCCAACCGACCCATCCACCGGCGGCCTCATGACAAGAATCAACCTCGCTGAGCTCTTGCCTGACGCAGAGCAGGCGTCCGAGCGCGCGGTTCCAATGCAGGACTGGACGCCGAAGCTGGTTTCGATGGGGGGATTCAAGCCTGCTGCTCTGGGTAATAATGAGAGGCTCACCGGGAGCGACTATATGGCTGCGGTAAATGAGAGAAATCTCGCGGTAGCGGAAGACGAGATATTAAAGTCTAATCTCAGAAGCTATGGAGAGGCCGTTGTATTAAAATATGACGAATTGGTGGAGGCGGGAGTGAATATCCGTTTCTTCAGAGGATTGAAGACCCTTGCTTTTAGAGATACGGAGACGAATACGGTATGGTTAAACGAGGCGCTTGTGCTGGAGAATCAGGCAGATGCTCCGCCTGAGGAAATCGGGGCTCTGGAGGTGGTCCTCGAGGCGCTCCTTACGCATGAATCGGTGCACAATTCCACGACAGGGACCCTCTTCGAAGAATGGTCTGAAGAGATTGAAGCGGTAGCGGCCGAATGCGGAGTATATTCACGAGCTGCAGCTGATAATTATTACATAGTGGATAGCATAAGTGACTTTCTCGATAAAAAGTTTGGTATAAATAATATCGCGGATGATGAGCTCCTCTTTATGGCCGGAACCAGGCCACCCATGATGAGAATTGTGAAGTTTGTGACTAAGTATTACAGTAAATATGGAATTTATAACAATGGTATCCTCCATCCGGCCTTCATAGGAAGCGACATTACGCAGTGCGACATTGTGAACCCGAATCACGAACGTGACAAGACGGGTCTTTACTTTGCCGCAGGTGCCGATCTTTCGAATGCCATTCTTTCGATGGATGCCGACAACTTGATATTTGCGGGAAAGGATGTGGTGAACGCTGAGACATTGGGCATAGTCAAGAATACCATGTGGGAGACGATAGAGTCCTCTCCGGGCGCTGCAAAATATATGAGCAATAAGTACAAAGAAGGCTTTGCGTATGCGCAAGATTTTAGAGATATGGGCGTTGAGAAGGCGCTCATTTTAGAATTGAAGGAGGTGGGGGTTTTAAAAGAGGATGTTGAGGATCCTATAGAAGTGGATGATAAGGGCGAGCCTATAACATCGGCAGAATACGAGGGGAACAGATATGCGCAGATAAGTTTCTGGTGGAAATATCCCGGTGGAACGGTAAAGCGAAGGTACACTGTAACCTTTGATAAAGAAGATGATCTTACAAATACGCAAGCTTATAGCAGTCTATTGAATAACGTACTGGATGGCGGAATCGACTATTTTTACCAGCGTGCAGCCGAAGATATGCCGATGAAATATATGCAATATATACCCAGGATATCACGTGCGATTAAGCAGGGGGGATACTCTATTACGGGTGATAAATACGGTGGAGTCGCGTATGATCGCGATATCGAAATGGCGCTATCTGCTTCCGGATCAAAATATACACGTGCCGATGAGACAGAATCTTCCGCTATGGCAAGATGGAATGGATACATTGTCGAAACAAAGCCTGATCGCTACGGATGGCACATGAATATGCGCAAAAAATTATGGGATGGTTATGAGCTTAATGAAGGGGATACCGTCGAAGAGGGTCGTGACAGAGCATACGTGATTCGCCGCAATAGCGCGGGGAATATAAGGGAGATAAGGACGAAGGATGGCAACGTTATATTGTCTGCAACATACAGCGCTGACCCATCTGGCGCGATCAAGAGTATAACGGTGACAGACGCCTTACGTAACGCGGCAGAATATAGCGTTGATGCGCCTGCCGCGTTTACCATACCCCTGGCAGACGGCGGTGCGATATCTGTGGTGAAAGGGTATGATGCGGCGTATACGATCAGTGAAATAGTTGCAACCAGCGCTGTTCGGATTAGTAGATTTAACAACGACGGAATGGCTATTGGAGAACGGGAAGAAATAATCCTTAATACTTATAGTGGGATATATGCAAATATGCCGGACTTTGAAATTCTTTCCGTAGAAGAAAAGTGGCAGCTCTTTTTGAAGATCCCACTTATAAAGCGGTTATGGAGCGTCTGTGATGCCTTTTTGCGGCACAGTATTGACATAGCGGTGAATACAATTCAATGGGTTATCATACATTACGGGTATTCACAAAAGAACCGGCTTAATAGTTTCTATAATGTTGTTATAGAGAAGTACATTCCGAAAGATGGAAGTAGATTTGTGATAGGTGAATGGGGTGTTAGCTCAGCTATTACGAGTGTTGACTTTGCAAGGTTGCTTGAATCGAGGGGGATAAATGGAAATATAGTTGCCTCGGATATCATAAGAACGCTAAGGCTTGTGCAGGTCGGAACTAATGCCGCGCTTTTTGACAATCAGGGAAGTATAGATACGCTTTTAATGGACGGACGGTTATACCGCAATGGTCCACAGCTCCATTCTTCCGAAGCCGACATTTTACGCCAGGCATATGACAGAGGAGAATATATAGAATTTACAAGGACGGTGCCGGAGGCGGAAGCATACGCTTCTGAACATCCGGAGCAGTTCATACTCAAGGATGCCGATGCCCTGGATCCGCGCATTGAAAAAAACACTTATGATGTATCAATTTCGATGGATCTTGGGATGTACCTTGATAAGGACGAAAAATATAGACTTATAAAGAACCTGGGAAGATCAGTTAAAGAAGGCGGATATGTGATAGTAGGAGAGGAAAAAACCGGCATTACCAAATATGGGGTATGGCAGAGAGCAGGCAGCAGACTTGTTAGAGTCGATTATGAGGAGCCTGGCGCAACTTATCTTATCGATTTAGATCCCGAGCTATTTATGCATATTGATCTTGCCGGCCTTGCCGAAGACCCTGCCGGCAACCCCGCCAGCACCACCTTTGACGACGGCTCGATCGCGACGATACACTACGCTGACGGTGAGCCGTCAAAGCTCGACATCGCCTTTATAAATGAGCAGACTACATCACTGCCAGAGTTCACAGGCACCATGAATAATAGCCGCGAAGTCAGCTTCAAGCAGACGCAGTATGGCTATGAGCTGGCCATAACCGAAGGCGAACAGAGGAAAATATACGTATTCGCCGGTGACGGCACAAGGGTTAAAGTAATCGATAACTACACACCTGAGCTTGAATGGGCGCGCCAGCACCGCGAAGAGGTAATAAAGGCGACACTCGGAAATCCCGCCAACTGGGCCGATCCCAGCATCGAAAACGGCAAGGGCTGGACGTGGACGGATTTACGTAGGGACAGTTCTATCGATGCCTATAAGTGCGAATACAGACGTGAAGATAACGGCCCTATTGTATATACAAAGTATGTCAAAATTCCTGTTGAAGGGACACCGCCTAATATATCTGAAGTTTTTGATAGGTTTGGGAACCGCTTTGCGAATACAACTGTAGTTAGAAATCTAAGATATTACGACGCAGATGGAAAAGAACAGATTGCGCCAGTGGCGTATGTACAGGATGAAGTACAGCCTGTATACAATTTGCTCGATACTTTATCAGAATCCGCTGATCCGACAGATGAACAAAGAGCCAGAGATATTATAGATGATTACTTAAACATGCTTCAAGAGATGTGGGAGGTCGGCCTCAGCATACCCTCACACCAGCTTACATTAGTTAATGTCGGCGTTGACACTGATGACAAGGTCTATTATTTTGATTTAGAAAGATTTGATACAGAGCTTCCATTTGATTTAGAAGATTACTTTCATTACCTTATTGCAAACAATTCTGGTTGGCTGCCTAGGAAATTTAGGACTTACTTCAAGGAGCGATTTACCTCCAGATTCACACCTGAGAAACTGAGAGGTTGGTTTGAAAGTCCAAAACCCGGCACCCCGATTCAACCTTCATGTGATGATGTGCTTGAAGAACGCGTCCGCAGACAAATGGCTATAGGCGATCTCACCGCTTCAGGCACACCCGAGGCAGCCCAGGCGCTCCTCGACTTTATCGAGCAGGAGACCGACACTGCACTTATCAAAACTGCAGCAGAGGCTTTACACTCAATCGGCATATCATCCAGGACCGGGATACCGTTTGAGGATGGGATATTGACGATTACGCGTGACCAGATGGATAAGGTGACATCATCGGTTGATGGCGCGGGAAGGACCGGTTTGAATGAATATACTTTAGGAAACGGTATTGCCCTCTTCACAGAAGACGCAACACCCTGGGAAATCGCAGAGGGCTTGACGCATGGGTGTAACAGAACCGTGATGACAGGTGATTGGGATGAAGATTCTCAGAAATTCACAGGCGAGACGGCAGCCCTGTTAGACGCTACTATATACATGCCGGAGATTACTTATTATGAAGATCTTAAAGATCTATTCAATATCCCCGAAGCTTGCGTTACGGCAAACAACCCCGTGGAAAAGCAATATGCCTATGTATTAGACGAAGCACTCGCAAAGTTATCCGTATACGAAGGCAAAAGAGCCCTCGGCATGGCGGCAGGACACATAGAAGGAGTAGGACAGTATGGCCTGTCATCGGAAGAAGCCTCAAAACTCGGAGAGCTGGAATTGATATTCAAACTTACTTATAATGAAAGAACAAACGTCTACACCTCAACCATCCCGAGCTTCAACGCATTGAGAGCAAAAATAGACCAGGTCAAAGAGCTCCACGTCACCCCCGACGTCCTCGCGGCAATTGCGAACGGGTACGGGAGAAGATCTTTTGGCGAGCTTTATGATGTAGCACAAGGGTTTATTAGGGAGCTTGGGGAGAGAGACGGCTTAAGTTTCGAAGAAGAAGAAGGTACTTCTTACATTGTCTGGGGTTCTCCCGGGTTTGGTGAAGTCCTTAAGATATTCAGGGGCATCTCTTCAGCCGAAGAGACCGAAAAGCATCTCGTAAAACCTTATAAACTAGTTAGAAATCAATTAGACGGTCTTTTTGCGGATGTGAAAGCGATACGCTTCACCCCTGACGGGAAAATTGAAGAATGCAGCATCGAGAATGCGGAAGGTTATGTATCTGAAGAGCTTTCGCGGCTGGATAAAAGATTGGATGAACTTCTTTATCTTTATGATATGGCAGGAGCTGAAGCTATTGAAGCAATAAAGGACTTAATTGAAGACGCAATATCTCAATATGCCGAGATTATAAAGAAAGGCGTTATTGACACGGATGGTGTTCGATTATTCCTGACTCACTTCGGAGTTAAAGAAGACGGTAAAGTGAAATTTCTGGACCTCAGCCATTTAAGATCAACCGCTGACATGGATATTTTAGAGTGCCAGCAGTATTTGGAACGGTCCAATCAATTACTTTATGATTCTCTTAATGAACGAAGAGGAGCATATGCTGAAGATGCGGCAGACGAGATATTCAACTATTTCTTCCCGGATGCGGATGACCCATCCACCGGCGGCCTCATGACAAGAATTAACCTCGCTGAGCTCTTGCCTGACGCAGAGCAGGCGTCCGAGCGCGCGGTTCCAATGCAGGACTGGACGCCGAAGCTGGTTTCGATGGGGGGAGATGGGGAAGAAGGGGAATACAGCATTCATCATAATGATGCGGGGAACATTGAGGAAATAAGGCTTAGGGACAGCGGCGAATTGCTCTTGCAGGCGCATTACGGCGATGACCCGGCCGGTGCGATACAAAGCATTACCGTAACCGAAGCCTTACAGCAGGCCGCGGATTACACAGTTAACCAGCCCGCCGCGTTTGCCATACCCCTTGCTGACGGCGGTGCGATTTCTATTGTGAAGAACTACGACGCGGCGTATACGATCAGTGAAATAGTTGCAACCAGCGCTGTTCGGATCAGTAGATTTAACAACGACGGAATGGCTATCGGAGAACGGGAAGAAATAATTCTTGATAGTTATGATAGCATATACGCAAATATGCCGGACTTTGAAATTCTTTCCGTAGAAGAAAAGTGGCAGCTCTTTTTAAAGATCCCGCTTATAAAAGAGTTATGGAGCGCCTGTGATGCCTTTTTGCAACACAGTATTGACATAGCGGTGAATACAATTCAATGGGTTATCATACATTACGGGTATTCACAAAAGAACCGGCTTAATAGTTTCTATAATGTTGTTATAGAGAAGTACATTCCGAAAGATGGAAGTAAATTTGTGATAAGTGAATGGGGCGTTAGCTCATCTATTACGAGTGTTGACTTTGCAAGGCTGCTTGAAGCAAGGGGGATGAACGGGAGTATAGTTGCGTCGGATATCATAAGAACGCTACGGCTTGTGCGGGTCGGTGCCAATGCCGCGCTTTTTGATCATAAGGGAAATATAGATACGCTTCTAATGGATGGACAATTATATTGGTATGGCCCACAGCTTATTTCGCCCGAAGCTGATATTTTACGCCAGGCTTATGGCAGAGGAGAATACGCGGAATTTACAAGAATGGTGCCTGAGGCCGAGGCATACGCTTCCGCGAATCCGGATAAGTTTATACTTAAAGATGCCGATGCCCTCGATCCGCGCATCGAGAAAAACACTTATGACGTATCAATTTCGATGAACCTTGCGCAGTACCTTGATAAGCACGAAAAATATGAACTTATAAAAAACTTAGGAAGATCAGTTAAAGAGGGTGGATATGTAATAATAGGAGAGGAAAAAACCGGCATTATCAAATATGGGGTATGGCAGAGAGCAGGCAGCAGACTTGTTAGAGTCGATTATGAGGAGGCTGGCGCAACTTATCTTATCGATTTAGATCCCGAGCTATTTATGCATATTGATCTTGCCGGTTTGGTCGAAGACTCTGACGGCAACCCCGCCAGCACCACTTTTAGTGACGGCTCGATCGCGACGATACACTACGCAGACGGTGAGCCGTCAGAGCTTGACATTACCTTTATAAATGAGCAGACTACATCACTGCAAGAGTTCACAGGCACCATGAATAATAGCCGCGATGTCAGCTTCAAACAGACACAGTACGGCTATGAACTGGCGATAACCGAAGGCGAACAGAGGAAAATATACGTATTTGGCCAGGATGGTATTAAAGTCGACACCGCCCCCGCCTCATGGTCGAGGACGGGTGTGGAACTTGATCCTGTGCTGGAGGCGGCTGCAGAGGCGGATGCCACTATAAGTGATACCAATGTAGCGGCACTTACCGGTGATACGCTCGAAAGCCGCATAACTAACCTTGCCGAGCTGCAAGCTGACGCGGAAGCACTCCTTGTAGGTGTTCCAGATACACAGAGCACGTTATCACTAAATATAAAGACACAGGACGGCTCAGAAAAAGCTACGGCCTTCTATATACTGCGGGATTTTGGTGTGGAGAACAGAACCTTTCTCATACCGGCTGAGCTTGTCTCTTCGCAGGACTTTATGTTTGCCCTCTTCTTTTCCCTCACAAGCGGAAATTATGGAAGCCTGCCTGAGGGAAAACCCTACATTTTCATGCCTGTTGATCATATACTTAGTAAAGACTCAGATGGTAATGTCTATGACCACATGCTGGGAGATTGCACCGGTAACGGAGTCGTGCTTGTAAACAAGGCCTATCAGGAAGCAGTAACCACACTCAACGATCACCCAAATCTATTGGGCCAACTCGCCGGAAGGCTCTACCTGCAAGTCCTCATAGAGCATGAGCTTGGGCATGAGACAGATGCATTGAACGGCGACGCCGCGGAAGAGTTCCTTGTGGGCCTCGATGTGGAGTTCTTTATTGATCTGGCCCTGGCGAATAACATAGACCCCGTAGAATTCACGAATATCCTTTCAGAGATCCCCTTGATCTCAGATGAATTTAAAAGCATGGTCAACGCGCGGTTATTCTCGCCAGTTAATTAGGGACAGATATCGTTATTAAGAATTCAAAGTGATTTTCTTGTAGCTCATTATGTTATAACCGAAGTGCGCGAAAGATCGGCTCCCCCCATATATGAGATGCCCCCTGACGTTGTTTCCGGGGTTTAGTTTCCTATAATACCTCAGCCCTTTTAGGAAGTCTTCGTTCATAGTTTTACCAAGCTTTATTTCGACCGGTATAACACTTGTACCATGATCCAATATGAGATCGACTTCGTTGCCGATATTGTCCCTGAAGTAAAAAAGATTACTTCTCTTTCCGGAATTAAATCTCGATTTAAGGATCTCAGATACTATGAACGTCTCAAAGAGCGAGCCTTTCAGCGGGTGGTTGGCTACCTGCTTACTATTTTCTATGTCCAATAGATAACATGCCAAACCTACGTCTACAAAGTAAAGCTTAGGGGATTTGATAAGTCTTTTTCTGAAGTTTTTATGATGAGGTTTTACCATGTGAATGGCGTAACTTGCCTCAAGGACAGAAAGCCAGCTTTTGGCCGTGTTATGATTGATACCGCAGTCATTTCCCAAGCTGGCTATATTGAGCACTTGCGCGGTTCTTGATGCGCATAATTTCAGAAAGAGATCAAATTTTGAAAGGTCTTTAATATTAATAAGATTCCTTATGTCGCGCTCAAGATAGGTATTTGTGTAGAACGCAAGGGCTTCAGTCGGGTTAAGGCGCTTGTCATGTATGCGCGGATAAAATCCCGTATATAAGATCTTATCCAACGTGACACCCTCTTTATTTTTATAAATCTCGTCATATGAAAAGGGAAGAAGCGTTGCCAGAGCGGTTCTTCCCGCCAATGTTTGGGTAATAGACCGCAATAGTTCGAAGTTCTGACTGCCTGTCAAAATAAAAAGGCCGTCCTTTTTTCTTTTGTCCGCAATAGTCTGTATATATGAGAGCAGTTCAGGAAGGCGCTGCACCTCATCTAACACCGCGCCGCCTTCGGCACATTCTTCCAAAAAAGACCTCGGATCGCTTCGGGCCCTGTTACGCACGTCCGGATCTTCCAAAGAAAAATATTTTTTTTTCGGAAAAAGCATTTTGCAAAGAGTGGTTTTGCCTGATTGCCTGGGGCCGGTTATGGTAACGACAGGAAATTGTTTGGCGTAACCGAGGACCTTAGACTGGATATCCCGTTTGATCATGCTATAAGTATACATGATTCTTTACAGTTTGTCAATATAACTATAATATTGTAAAGAAAGTATTCAATAAAGAATCTTAATTCGGCGAAAAGATTAGCGAGCGGGACAAAAAACATAGATACCTTACAATGTAAGTAACTATAATAAAGTTACCGAATTACTGAGCTATTACAATGGAGCCTAATTGGGGCCGGAGGCTGATTATTTAAAAGGAAGGGATTGGCCGCGCCGCGGATGGGAGCGGCACTTTCTCGGACATTTCGTCCTCGGTCGCTTCGCCCCTACGGGGCTCGCAATGACGAGGCTTGGATTCCTGCCCTAATTTAAATAAAATTGACCTCTATAAAGAAAGGTGGTAGAATTATGCTTGGTTGATTTACAATAATCGCGAACGATATATTTAAGGAGGATACCAATGCAGTTATACAGATGCACAAAGTGTAATTATATTTATGATCCCGCCGCAGGCGATGCCATAGGAGGCATTAGTCCGGGTACGCCGTTTGAGAAGCTTCCGGATGACTGGACCTGCCTGTTATGCGGGGAAAAGAAGGATAAATTTGTTAAAGAATGAGGAGAGAGCCGATGACAAAAAAGAAAAAATTGAAGTATATGCCGCAGGCAAGTCATGCTAAAGTGATCGCCGCGCTCTTTTTAACAGGGCTATTAATATCATTTTTAGGATGGAACTATTGTTTGAGGCCTGCCTCTTACGGGAGAGTGGTTAAGAAGTATATGGATGGCGGCGTTACTACTCTGAAAGAAAAGAAACTGGTCAGCGCCGCCGATGAATGGCTGCGTAAAAAAAAGGACAGGGGCGCTAAGCTCAGCGAGCTTGAACTGGAATTTTTGGCCGAAAGAGAGATCGATAGCAATAGCTTTAAAGCGGTGATGGCGCTTTCCGGAAGAGAACCTGATTATGAAACGGCCGCGCAGTCTTATGTAAAGATCTTATCATTTGACCCGGATAATGAAGAAGCCCTTTCCGGATTAGCCGCCATTTTCGCGGCTATGGATAATTATGATAAAGCGGCGGAATATTGCCAAAGCCTTATAAGTAAATATCCGAATAAATCTAATTATTACATCCTGTTAGCGGAGCTGCAAAATGAGCACTCTGTAGGTGATCCTATAGAGACTCTGGAGTCGGGAATAGGGCAGATACCTGACAGCTATGACCTGAACGTCAATTTAGCGTATTATTATTCCGCGAAGGGTGATGATGATGCCTCACTGGAGAAAGCGGATCGCGCTACGGACATCAATCCTTCCGGAGAATGGGCATACAGATTAAAAGGCCGCGTCTATCATAAAAAAGGCGAGCTGGCGAAAGCAAGGGAAGCTTATCAGATGGCCAATGAGTTAAATCCGGACGACGAGACCGCCAGGCAGTTCCTGCGTAACTTTGACACATTGGAATATATAGCTGTTTTGATGAAATTCGTTGACGATTTTGCTTACGCTGACAGCCTGGCGGCCAAAGGTGTGGATGAAACAGCCTCCGCGGGCCAGACTCTGGCATATTCCGAAGAGAAGATCATAACTGAACGCAAGGCAAGCCCGGACATATTACTTGCCAGAGAATTGTTTAAGAATGCCTGGACCGCGATGAAGGACTATAATACGGATAACGGCGGGATCAAAGAGGTAAACAATTCTTTTGTCAAGGCCTGTGAGCAGAGGGTGGACAGTGTTACTTTGCTGAACAAGAGTTTTTATAACCAGGAGATCGATAAGAGCCGGATAGGCGAGGCCAGCAGCGCGAAAAAGAAAGAAGGCAACCGTTATATCGTAGATGCCCTTACGCGCCTTTTAAAAATATTGCCGGAGAATGAAAACTGGAGAAGGCAGTATTTAGACTATCTTGTACTTCATTTTAGCGATGGAAAATAACAGGAACGGATAAATGCCGTCCATCTCTAAGCCTTATTCCATCTATAAGTCCGTTCAACTCCTTATATGACTTTATCCTGCATATTCCGTCGCGTATTCTTGAGGCATCGGGCAGGCCTTTAAGATACCACATGGCTACTTTACCCATGAAGCCTGCTTTATGCGAAGGTGATATCAGGCTGTACTTGTCTATAAGGAAGAGGTGTTTTTTCAGGGCCTTCTTTTTTACAGATAGTGCCGGCTTCTTCGCTATATTACCGTTTTTTAGATATCTTTCAATGTCCCTGAATATCCACGGGTTTCCAAGCGCCCCTCTGGCAACAAGTATTCCGTCACAGCCTGTTTCATCAAACATCTTCTTGGCTAAGACAGGATCGAATATATTTCCGCTTCCGAAAACAGGTATTTTTAAAGCGTCTTTTACGGCTTTTATCGACGCGTAATCCACATCTCCCGCATATCCCTGCGAGACTGTTCTGCCGTGTAAAAAAACTGTTGACGCCCCGGAATCCTGGGAGATCCTGGCCAGCTTTAGAGTATCCTTCAAACCTATCCCATTGAAAGCCGTTCTCAGCTTGACTGTAACGGGGATACTAAGATTGGAACTCAATTTCTTCAATATCTTTCCCAGCCTGACGGGATCTTTCAAAAGGTACGCGCCCGCCTTCTTTTTTATCACCTTCTTCGCCGGACAGGCGCTATTTACATCAAGAAACTGGATATCCGCAAGGCTCATTAACTTTTGCGCGGCGTCAAGCATCACGGATGGGTCTGAGCCGACAAGCTGGGCCGCTACCGGACTGTCTTTCTTAATGGTTTTTACGAGGCGCTTTGTTCCCGGATGGCTATGGGTGAGGGCATTTGAGTCGAGCATTCCGAAAAAACACAATTTTGCCCCGAATTCGCGGCTCATCAACCGAAAGGCAAGATCAGTTACGCCCGATAACGGAGCCATAAATATCTTCTTATTCATGGGGATATTATACTATTCAACCGGCCGCAAATAAAGGGTTTTTAACGCAATGCCATTTTGTGGTATAATATGATTCCAACAAACAGGAGGTGGTATGAGGAAGATCTTACTGGTATCAGCGATTTTCGCGGTTTTTATGTTAAGCGCGGGATCATCGGCCGCGGAAACGGCGGATCCCGATTTAAACGGGGGATCTAAAATGGAGGAAAAAATTGTAGTTCTGGAAACATCGCTCGGTAATATAGAGCTTAAACTGATGCCGGAGGTCGCGCCTAAAGCGTGCGAAAATTTTGCGGCATTAGTTGAAAAAGGTTATTATGACGGAATAATATTTCATAGGGTCATAAAGGATTTTATGGTGCAGTGCGGAGACCCTACCGGTACGGGCCGGGGAGGCTCCAGTATTTGGGGAAGTCCTTTTGAGGATGAAGTGACAAGTGAGATAACATTTAATAAACCGGGCCTTTTGGCGATGGCAAATTCCGGGGCCAATACTAACGGGAGCCAGTTTTTTATTACAACAGTTCCCACCCCCTGGCTTAATATGCGGCATACGATATTCGGGGAAGTTGTTTCTGGCTACGATATAGTGGAGAAATTGAGTAACCTGCCTGTAAATGCCTCTAGCAGGCCTCTTGAAGACCAGAAGATTCTTAAGGCGGTGCTCAGATGAACGATCAGCTATTGCAGGAAACGCTGAACAAGGCCTTGGAGATGGAAGAAAAAGGCTATAAATTCTATAAGGAAACAGGCCAAAAAAGCCCGAATGATGTTACGAGGAGAACATTCGATTTCCTGGCAAGCGGTGAGGTGCTGCATATTGAATCTATAAAAAAGTTTTTCAAGGCTATGGAGGAAAAAAACGAGTTTCCGTCTATTGCCTTAGACGATGTCAGGGGAAAACGCGTAGAAGATCTGAATATATTCTCAAAAAGCATATCTACCTTAAAAGAAAAAGTCAAGTCTGTGGCGGACGACAAAAAAGCATATGAGTTCGCGATGGAGTTCGAGAACAGCGGATATAAATATTATGAGAGCATGCTTAAAGACGCGAAAGACGAAAAGCTGGCCGCGCTGTTGAAATTTTTGCTCAAAGAAGAAAGCAAGCACCATGATCTGCTCTTGAACACATACACATATTTAACGGATTCGCAGAACTGGTTCATGTACGAGGAAGGCTCTTTCCCCCAGGGTTAAAATAAAATTTCATCTCTGACACTGTGAAACTCTGATACTCTGACACCCTGATGTCTTCGCCTGGTGACCTTGCAACCCATGTATTAAAAAATGAAAAAGGAGGTAGTTATGTTTTGTTATCAGTGTGAACAAACGGCAGGCGGGGCCGGTTGCGTCAAGACAGGTGTATGCGGGAAAAATCCTGATATCCAGTCCCTGCAGGATATATTACTTTTCGGGCTTAAGGGGATTGCGGCATATGCCTATCACGCCAGAGAGTTAGGCGGGGTAGATCCCGAAGTGGATGCGTTTATGCATGAGGCGCTGTTTAAAACGGTCACCAACGTGAGCTTTGACCTGAAACAGCATATAGATATGGTACTTAAATGCGGTGAAGTGAACCTGAAGACAATGGAACTTTTGGATAAGGCGCATGTGGAAAAATTCGGCGCTCCTGTCCCGACTGAAGTCGAAACAGGAACAAAGGCCGGCCCCGGTATCCTTATAACCGGACATGACCTTCTTGATCTATATGAGCTACTGAAGCAGACTGAGGGAACAGGCGTTAATGTATATACGCACAGCGAGATGCTGCCCGCTCACGGCTATCCGAAGCTTAAAGGATTCAAGCATTTTGCGGGAAACTTCGGAGGGGCGTGGCAGGAGCAGAAAAAAGAGTGGAAGGAATTTTCAGGCGCTCTGCTGGTTACCACGAATTGCGTTATGACACCGCCACCTAATACATATTTAGACAGGTTGTTTACGGCCGGGATATCGGGTGTTGAGGGAGCTACCCATATAAAGGATAGGGACTTCACAGCGGTAATAGAAAAAGCTAAGCAACTGCCTCCGCTGCCGGAAGCGCCGGGCAAGAAGATCATGACAGGATTTCACCACACAGCTATCCTTGGGCTGGCGGATAGGATCGTGCCTCTGGTCAAGCAGGGCAAGATCAAGCATTTCTTTCTGATCGGAGGATGCGACGGAGCAAGGCCGGGACGTAATTATTACACGGAATTTGCCGAAAATGTACCGAAAGACAGCGTTATTTTGACACTCGCCTGCGGTAAATACAGATTCAATAAACTTGAATTCGGAGATATCGAAGGCATCCCAAGGCTTATCGATATAGGCCAGTGCAATAACGCCTATTCCGCTATACAGGTGGCTGTTGCCCTTTCAAAGGCTTTTAACTGCGGTGTGAACGAATTACCGCTATCGTTTGTCCTGTCGTGGTTTGAGCAAAAGGCAGTAGCTATATTGCTGACACTCTTTCATTTAGGTATCAAGGGTATCCGTCTTGGCCCGTCTTTACCCGCTTTTGTGACACCTAATGTGCTTAAGATATTACAGGATACATTTGACATACAGCCGATTACGACACCGGATCAGGATTTGAAGGTTTTGCTGGGAGAGTCGGTCTCCGCTTGATCACTCCGAAACCGGCTCCTTTTCTTATGCTGATATCCGAAGCGTCATATGCGTTGTCCGCGAACTCTTGTTTTAGTTCGCTCCATAATCTTTTCATCTCGTTACATTGCCTTATGTCGTCCAGGATAACATAGCGGGGGTCAAGGCAGGCGGTATAGATACTTAGATTCTTTTTGGTATGCCCATACTCGTGTACTGAGTCTATATAAAGAAGGTCTATCCCCCTATCAAAGGAGACGTATACCTTTTTCGCTACTTCCTCATCCAGTGAATCACCCTGTATCCTCATGATATGAGGATATTTTTTAAAACCATCGTTGTTTTTGCTGATAATATCTACCGTTACAAGCCTGCTGTTCCCGGTATCTTCATGTAACCCCTTACTTATTGACATGATCGACCCACCGGAATTTGTCCCTATTTCGAGCACGTGAGTAAGCCTTAAAGATCTGACAAAGCCGGCGAGAAAAAAGTAATAATTAGTCGGCCGGCGTAAAAAGTAACCAGACCCGGTAGTTTCCCCGTAAGGACAATCAGACAGGTCTATTTTCATACCTGCATTCATAGCCTTTTCGCATATTTCTTTTAAGTTTATAGTTGCCATATTCACACATTATACAATAAAGGCCGTAATAATCAAACATAAAAAAATTTAAAAAAAGGGATTGACAATTTAGGATTTTATGGTATACTTGATATTGTCGATTGAGAATAAGAACAATAGGAAATCTTATGAGGTTTTCAAAAAAGAGCGAGTATGCTTTAAAGGCACTGATCGAGCTGGCCATTAACCATGGAAAAGGCATTAATATAACTCTGATTCATGATATTTCGGAGCGTGAGGACATACCTCCAAGATATCTTGAGCAGATATTGCTCAATCTCAAGAATTCAGGGATACTGGCAAGCAAGCGCGGAGTAGGGGGAGGTTATACATTGGATAAGGAACCCGCGAATATCAGCTTGGGGGATATAATAAGGGTAGTGGACGGGCCCTTATCGCCATTAGGTTATTCCAAAAAAAGAGGCCAGATCAAGGATACTAACGAAGCGTCCTATGTTGTTCGCGAGGTAATGGAAGAGATAGGCAGCGCCATAAAAGATATAGCTGACAATATTTCATTACAGGATATGGCCAAAAAGGTGCTTGATCGGGCAGAGAGAGAAAGAAATATTCCGAACTATGTTATATAGGTAAAGGGAGATAAAATGGATCATCCAAAAAGAACGTTAGTCAAAACAATAACCTGGCGCCTAATAGCCTTTGCGATCACTATTGTCGTGGTGTATTTATATAGCGGCGATGTGAAGGAATCTCTTATTGTGGGCATAGGCGCCAATCTTCTTAAAATGGTATTCTATTATGCGCACGAACGCGCATGGAACAGAGTGCGGTTTGGGAAGATAAGAGAACCGGAATACCAGATATAAAAAAAGGAGGAGTGCTATGGGTTTGCTTGAAGGTAAAGAAGATCTAAAGGTACTGGTCGAGAAGCTTAATTTCAAGGAAAAAGTGGAGCGTTCAAAAGCACTGATCAGTGAGGCGTATAAAAAGTACGGAGATTCCCTGGTCGTGGCGAACTCGCTCGGAAAAGATTCTGTCGTGGTATGGGATCTTGCCAAACGTGTCGATCCAAAGATAAGAGGTTTTGTCGTGACCACACGGTTTAAGCCGCCGGAGACGATCAAGTTCATGAACGAAATAGTGGCTAAGTACCCTGAGACTAAGGTCTATAAAAGTGACGCCGAGACACCGCCGGAGCTTTATAAGAGTGATCCGGACCGTTGCTGCGACATCTTAAAAGTGGAGCCGGTCAAGCGGGCCATTGATGAAATGGGCGTTAAGTGTTGGGTGACGGGACTGCGCTGTACCGAAGGCCGCACCCGGACGGATTATAAGGAGATAGAAGAAAGGGATGCAGGGCTTACCAAGCTTAATCCCATACTTATATGGAAGGAGAGAGAGGTATGGCAGTATCTTGCTCTCTATGGCGTCAAAGTGAACCCGCTTTACGGCGAGGGGTACCGTTCTCTGGGGTGTTCGCCCTGCACAAAGATCACGACAGGTGATAATGAGCGCGCCGGGCGCTGGATAGGTACAAGTAAATGCGGCGGTGAGTGCGGCATTCATACCAGGCCGTTAAAATCAATTTGAGCGCGGGAAAAATGAAAAAAAATACCCCACATCAGTATTATCCGATTTCCGTGCGTTTAGGTGGCCGGCCTGCCGTTGTCGTCGGCGGAGGGCAGGTCGCGGAGCGTAAAGTAAGATCATTACTTGATTCCGGAGCCGATGTAAAAGTTTTTTCTCCTCAGGCTGCGACTGCCCTGGGCCGCATGGCAAAAGAAAAGCGGATCCGCTGGGTGAAGAGGAAGGTCCGCAAAAATGATATACGCAATGCCGGTATTGTCGTAGCGGCAACCGATGATACAAAAATAAACAGAGATATAAGCCGCTGGGCTAAAGAATACAGGATACTGGCTAATATAGTGGACCAACCATTATTGTGCAGTTTTATATCGCCTGCCGTGTTCAGGATCGATGAGGCGATCATAGCTGTTTATACTGACGGCAAAGATCCGGTTCTTTCCCGGGACGTAAAGAATTTCTTAAGGGAGCGCTGGGATGAATTTGTTTCTTATAGGAATAGACCACAAGACCCTCCCGCGTGATATGCGCGAAGAGGCTAACCGTTTGCGGGAAAAAATAACCGGATACTGGAAGAGCGCAGGCTTCAATAATACGGCCGTACTTTCTACGTGTAATAGAGTAGAGATATACGGTGCTGCCGGCGATCACAAGGAAGTGGCCACTCAGGTGGAGTCTTTCCGGAGATCATTCAGGAGACAATTCGCGAGCGCCTACATTTATTACAGGGAGGATGAGATCTTCGAGCACGGCCTGCGCCTGGCATGCGGCCTTGAATCGCAGTTCCGCGGCGAATATCAGATCCTGGACCAGATCGAGGCATGGACAGCGAGCGAGGTATTTCCGGCATTCCTTAAAGGCATTTGGGAAAATATCATAATAGCGGCAAAAGAAATACGCGCTGAAGCGGGATTAAACAGAGATGCCGTTGACATAGCTTCACTTTTATTTAATAAACTGAAAGGGGACATAGGGTTTAAAAGACAGGCTAAGATCATAGTCATAGGCACGGGTAAAATAGCCGCTCTTCTGGCTGAGAAGAGGCCGCCCTGGGTAAGCCTTTTCTTTGTGGCCAGAAAAAAGCGTTCAAAAGCGCAAAGGCTTGTCTCGCTTGCCGGAGGAAAGGCATTGTTGCCGGAAGAGCTGCCGGAGCACCTGGCCTCGGCTGACGCGGTAATAAGCGCTACATCAAGTCCGCACTATGCCGTAACGCCGCGTCATTTTAATAAAGCTTTTTTTAACCGCAAGGATGACCTGTATATTTACGATGTAGCAACGCCCCGCGATGTCGCGCCGGGTGTCAGCGAAATACCGTTTGTGAAGTTGAAAGACCTTGACAGCATGGCATTATATTTTTCTAAGGAAAATCATTATATTGACGCCAGGATAAAACTGGCCGGAGAGCTTATAGAGGAAGTGCTGTTTAAACGCAGGGAGTCGATGCATGGTGAGACGGATAAGGCTTGGAACAAGGCCCAGTTTGCTCGCGCTCAGGCAAGCTGAGGAAATAAGGCGCCTTCTGCCGCATCTTGATCTTGATGTGGCCGCCATAGAGACCAAGGGCGACCGTGATAAGACGACACCTTTACCCGCTGTGGAGGCGACAGATTTTTTTACAAGCGATATAGAGAAGGCGCTTCTTGATGGCAGGATAGACGCGGCCGTACATAGCGCGAAGGATCTGGAAGAGAATATTCCGAAACAACTATACATCGCGGCGGTAACTCGCTCGATCAGCCCATTGGAATGCCTCGTCTCCAGAGGGAAGGTCAAGCTTGAAAAGTTGCCTGCCGGATCAGTTGTCGGAACAAGCAGCCGGAAGCGTAAAGCCGCCATTAGCGATATACGCGGCGATCTTATTATTAAAGATATCCGCGGTAACGTCGATGAGCGCCTGCGGCAGCTTGATAGGGGAGACTTTGACGCGGTTATCACCGCTTACGCGGCGTTGCTTAGGCTGGGATATCAGGGCCGCGCCGCGCAGATATTTTCCCCTGATGTCATCGAACCGCATCCCCTGCAGGGCAGATTAGCCGTGCAGGTCAGGCGGGACCGGCAGGATATGATCAAGGTGTTCGGGAGCATACATGAAAACTAAGACAGGAAAAGTATATATTGTCGGCGGAGGGCCGGGGGATCCCGAGCTTATTACTCTCAAGGGTATAAAGGCTCTGGAGAAGGCCGATTGCATATTGTATGATTTTTTAAGCAGTCCGAAATTACTTGATCGTGCGAAGCCGTCATGTGAAAAGATCTGCGTGGGCAAGAGTGATAAATTGCATCTGAAGGAACAGGGTGACATCAATACCCTCCTCTATAAGAAGGCGCGTGAACATAAAAGGGTAGCGCGCCTTAAAGGCGGTGATCCCTTTATATTCAGCCGCGGCAGTGAAGAAGCGGCATATCTTTTGCGCAGGGGTATTGATGTAGAGGTCATCCCGGGCGTTACCTCAGCCATTGCCGGCCCGGAAAGCTTTGGTATCCCGCTTACAAAGAAAAACAAAATACAATCTGTCGGCATTGTCACCGGCAGGAAAAGTGATCCCGGCGCGGCAATAGACGCGCCTGCCTGCGATACCCTTATCTATCTGATGGCGGTAGCCAATATTGAAAATGTCATCAAGGCATTACGCAATAGCGGCCGGAGCGATAAAACGCCGTGCGCTTTTATTGAAAAAGCGACTTGTGACGATTCCCGCATAGTGCGTGCTACGTTAGGGACTATCGCGGCGGAAGCCAGGCGGAATAAAGTAAAACCGCCGGCGGTTCTGATAGTGGGGGAGGTAGTCTCATCATGAACAATGGATTTAAGCTTTCCTCATTGATCTATCCGGTATTCGTCACTCCGGGCAAAGGCAGGCGGGAAGCGGTATCATCTATGCCCGGTATTTATAAGACTTCTCCTGATGTCCTTGTAAAGGAAGCCGGCAGGCTCCGGAAGCTTGGAATAGAAAAAGTCCTTTTATTCGGTTCGTCTGATGATAAAGATGAATGCGGGTCATCCGCGTATAAGTACGGGAATATTGTCGCGCAAAGCGTCAGATCGTTGAAAAAACGGTTTCCGAAGCTTACTGTCATGACTGATGTCTGCCTGTGCGCGTATACATCTCACTCACACTGCGGCATAATAAAACCCGGGTTTCCTGTGTCTATAAGTAAAGAACCCACGTTGTCCGCTCTGGCAAAGATGGCAGTATCGCATGCGGAAGCCGGAGCTGATTATGTGGCGCCTTCCGCCATGGCAGATAAGCAGGTGCGCGTGATCAGGCGGATCCTTGATAAAGAAGGGTACAGGGATACAAAGATCATGGGATATTCCGCCAAATTCGCTTCACAGTTTTACGGCCCATTCAGAAATATCGCTGATTCAGCTCCGAAATCAGGGGACAGGAGGCAGTATCAACTGGATTTTACGGACAAGAAGCGCGCTTTGCTTGAGGTAAAGAAGGATATTGACGAAGGCGCGGATATTGTCATGGTCAAACCCGCGTTAAGTTATCTTGATATAATCCGGGACGTAAAAAATAAATTTGACTGTAAGCTGGCAGCATACAATGTAAGCGGGGAATATTCTATGGTGAAAGCAGGCTCACGAGCCGGATACTGGGACGAAAGAAAAATGGTCTTCGAGATCATTACGGCCATACGCAGAGCCGGCGCTGATATTATCATTACCTACCATGCTCCTGATATCGCTAAATGGGTAAGGGGGAAGATGTGGGGGCTGTGATTAAAAAAATAAGACACAAAAAAAATCGTGATATATATAAGGCGGCACGTCGCGTGCTTGTAGGCGGTGTAAACAGCCCTGTACGCGCGTTCACGTACACCGGAGGCGACCCCATACCGATACGCCGCGGCAAAGGATCAAAGGTATACGATTATGACGGCAAAAGCTATATTGATTATGTGCTTTCATACGGGGTGCAAGCCCTCGGCCACGCCAACCCTGAAATAACGAGGGAAGTAAAAAAAACGCTCGATTCAGGCATGGGGTTCGGCGCTACTCATGAGCTTGAAGTACAACTGGCAGAACGCATTCAGGACGCTATCCCGCTTTTAAAGAAGATAAGGTTTGTTGGTTCCGGAACTGAGGCTGTGATGGGAGCGGTGAGATTGGCGCGCGGAGCCACCGGCAGAAATAAGATAGTGAAGTTTGAACATTCCTACCACGGGCATGCTGATTACCTTTTAGCTAAAGCCGGCTCAGGGCTTTCCACATTAGGGTTGCCCGCGAGTAAAGGCGTGCCGGATGATTTTACCCGGAGCACTCTTATATCTGCCTGTGGCGATGAAAAGCAGATAGATAGTATTTTTAAAAGGTACGGACCGGACATAGCGGCCGTTCTTGTGGAGCCGGTCGGAGGCAATAGCGGGGTGGTCCCGCCCGATATAAAATATCTCAGGAAGCTAGAGTCTCTCACGCATAAGTCAGGAGCGCTGCTGATATTTGATGAGGTAATAACCGGTTTCCGTTTCCACTACGGCTCGGCAGCTGATCTCTTTGGTATAAAACCGGACATTATATGTTTGGGGAAAATAATAGGAGGGGGCCTGCCCATAGGGGCATATGGCGGGAGCGGAGCTATAATGAAGCATCTGGCGCCTCTGGGCGAAGTGTACCAGGCATCCACTTTTTCCGGCAATCCTATCGTAATGAGCGCGGGGTTGGCGGCATTGCGCGTGTTAGAGTCATATAAAAAAGAATATAAAACCATAGAATGTATGGCTTCACACCTTGGCGGAGAGTTTAAAAAACAAGCCGGATCCTGCGGTATCGGCCTGACCGTACGGCATTTTGGCCCGATGTTCAGCCTGCGTTTTGAAAAAAAAGAACATTTTCAAGATTTTCACAGAATATTGCTGAAAAAAGGTATTTATTTAGCGCCGTCTGAATATGAATCAAATTTTGTATCATTTGGGCACAGCGAAACGGATATTAAAAAAACCATAATCGCGAGCGAAGAGGCGTTTGCCTTAATAGCGCGAAAGGAAGGACGAGATGGGCAATATTGATTACGACGCTTTTAAGAAGAGAGGATTTCTGCGGCAAAAGCAGGAAGGCTTGTTTGTGCTGAGAACGCGAGGCCAGGCCGGCAATTACAGCGCTGAACAATTGTCGATACTTGTGGGATTATCCGGGAAGTTTGGCCGCGGGATCTTGCACGCTACGACCAGACAAGGAGTGGAAATCCCCTTTATAAAATTTGAGAATATAGATGAGGTGGAAGGCGAATTACAAGGTTCGGGCATAAAAACAGGTACATCAGGGCCGAGGATACGGACCACGACATGCTGCCCCGGAAATAGCCGGTGCAAGAGCGGGCTGATCGATACATTCGGGCTTTTTGACAGGATCGAAAACGAACTCAATATACGATGCGCTGTGGACCTGCCGCATAAATTGAAGATATCCATATCAGGATGCCCAAACAAATGCACGCGCGCAGAGGCTTCTGAAATAGGAATCCATGGCCAGGCCTATGCCTCAGACGGTAAAAGGCAGACCGGCTACGTAGTGTATCTGGGCGGTTGCGGAGGCAGGACGCCGCAGTTGGGCATAAAGATCGAAAAGATCTTTACTGTCGATGAGGTTTTATCTCTTATTGAACGCGTGGTGAAGTTTTATAAAGAAAACGCCAGGCCCGGGCAGAGGCTCGTTCTTTTAATAAATGAGACAGGGAAAGAGGAATTTTTGAGAAAAATGGGATTGTAGAAGGCTCTTGCGCCGAATAAGATTTTTACATTATTTTTATTGACAAGTGAGCCGATATAGTGTATACTCACTTCCGTAGTGAATAGGAGAAAGATCTAAGGCCGCAAGGCAGTAGGAAAGTTCGCCTTGTGGCTTTTTGCATTTTTGGAGTTATTTGCTATAATTTTAATGAAGGGAGGTACGTACAAATGACAACAGGAAAAGTAAAGTGGTTTAGTGACCAAAAGGGATACGGTTTCATCACACCGGATGACGGAACTAAAGACGTTTTTGTCCATCACAGCTCTATTCAGGGTGAAGGTTTTAAGACCTTGAAAGACGGACAGGCAGTCGAGTTCGGAGTTGAAGAAGGCCCGAAAGGTCCTCAGGCTACGAGTGTAGTAAAGCTTTAAAAAAAAGCGAAAAAGCCCGGTATTGTAAAAATACCGGGCTTTCTTTTTTTTAATACCGCAGTAAGCCCCTCTTTTGATCAATTCTATACGCATAGCCTTGTAATTCAGTATAAATAGTGTATATTTTATGTAAATATCGGTAAGATTATGGAGAAAAAAATTTGTTCGCAGGCAGTATGGAAACCAGCATAGTAAAATGATCGTGCGGAGGTATAAAGATGAGTAGCGGCGCGTATCTGACTCACGAAGGATATGAAGAACTTAGAAAAAAACTGGAATATTTAAAGACAAAAAAACGCAGAGAGCTCTCGAAGGCTATCAAAAAGGCGCGGGGGCACGGCGATATAAGCGAAAACGCCGAATACGACGCGGCAAAGGAAGCTCAGGGCCTTAACGAAAAAAGGGTAGCCGAGCTTGAGCAGAGGTTGTCCAATGCTCAGATGTTAGACGATACGCAGATCCCGAAAGACGAGGCGCTCCTCGGCGCCACAGTCCTGTTAAAAGACCTGGCTTCCGGTGAAGAATTCCAGTATATGCTTGTATCGGAGCTCGAGGCTGATTTAGCTCAAGGCAAAGTTTCCGTGACCTCGCCGGTAGGGAAAAGCCTGTTAGGCCATAAGAAAAACGAGACCGTCGAGATCAATGCTCCCGTGGGCGTATTAAAATATAAAATACTTAAAATATCACGGACTTCATAGCTTTGTTATATGATAACTGATAAAAAGACCGGCATTATATACAAGGAATGGAAGGCCGCATCTGCGGATGCCGTTTTTTTACTGGTGCACGGCCTTGGCGCTCATACCGGCAGGTGGATATTTTTAGCCGATTTCTTCCTTAAAAGAAATATCTCATCTTACGCAATAGAGTTGAGAGGTTTTGGCGAGACAAAGGGCTTAAAAGGCCACATAGATTCGTTTAAGACATATCTAAATGACATAGCCGGCCTTCGCGAAATAATAGCTAAAGAAAATAAGGGTAAAAAGATCTTTCTGATCGGCGAAAGCGTGGGAGGGCTTATCTCATTTTTGACAGCGAGCGTCTTGCCCGATTTTTTTGCCGGACTTATCTCTATCTCACCCGCATTCGCGAGTAAACTGAAAGCCACCCCCCTGGCTTATTTCAAAACACTCGCGCCGCTTATCTACAACCCGAAAAAGCAATTCCCTATTCCGTTCGATTCTAAGATGTGCACCCGGGACACTGAATATCAGAGGACCATGAATTCGGATCTGAGGGAGCACCGCCTGGCGACCTCAAGATTCATATTTGAGTTGATAAAGGCACAATTGAGTTGTAATATTTTTAGTAAGATCGTTGATGTGCCGGTACTTTTTTTACTATCCGGAAACGATAAGTTGGTGATCCCTGAGGCAACGAGGAGGGTTTTTAACCGCCTTCGAGCCAAAGATAAAAAAATAATAGAGTATCCCCGCATGTACCACGCCCTTTCAATAGATCTAGACAAGGAAAAGGTATTTAATGATATTTTGGACTGGGTAGAGAAGCGGATTTAAAGGGAGTTATTCATGAAATACATTTTAGCCATTGACCAGGGGACGACAGGCAGCCGGGCAGTCTTATATGACAGGTCCGGAAAGACAGTTGCAAGCGCTTATCAGGAATTTCCGCAGTATTTTCCGAGGCCGGGCTGGGTGGAGCATGATCCTGATGAGATCTGGGATAGTGTCAAAAGGACGATCCTGAAGGCCCTTAAGAAATTGCCAAAAGGCTCTATTGCCGCAATAGGTATTACAAATCAGCGCGAAACAACGGTTATATGGGATAAGAAAACAGGTAAGCCCGTTTACAATGCTATTGTATGGCAGTGCAGGAGAACGGCTGGGCGCTGTGACCGCTTGAAAGACAAAAAGGGCGAGGCGGCATTTTTCAGGAAAAGAACAGGGCTTCCCATTGATGCCTATTTTTCCGCTACAAAGATAGAGTGGATATTAAAGAATGTTAGAGGCGCCTTATCAAAGGCAAAAAAAGGCAGGCTCTGTTTTGGTACTACAGATTCGTGGATCCTATGGAAATTGACCGGCGGAAAGATCCACGCCACTGATCACACAAATGCCTCGCGCACGATGTTATTTAATATCGACAGGTTTCAATGGGATGAAAGCATACTTAAAAGATTCGGTATTCCGGAGGCAATGCTTCCCAGAGTCAGAAGATCATCGAGTGTTTTCGGTAAAACAATAAAAATAGGGAAGCTGCCTTCAGGTATTCCTATATCCGGAATAGCCGGGGACCAGCAGGCAGCGCTTTTCGGACAGATGTGCTTCATGCCCGGTACGATGAAAAGCACATACGGAACAGGTTGCTTTGTCCTGCTCAACACCGGAAAGAAGCGGCCCGTCTCAAAACACGGCCTTATAGTCACGCTTGGCTGTGGAACTACAGGTGAGCCGGTATATGTTCTCGAGGGGGCCATATTTATTGCCGGAGCCGCTATCCAGTGGTTGCGTGACGGCTTAAAACTGTTAAGGAACGCTTCGGATTCTGAAAAAATGGCGTATGCTGTAAGCGATAACGCAGGGGTATATTTTGTACCTGCTCTTGTAGGCATGGGTGCGCCTTACTGGGATCAGAATGCCAGAGGCAGTATAACGGGTATTACAAGGGGCGCGAGGAGTGATCATATCGTCAGGGCTGCGCTTGAGGCGATGTGTTACCAGACTAAGGATGTGCTTGAAGCCATGCAAAAGGATTCAGGGTTGAGGATAAAAAGCCTGAAGGTCGACGGCGGCGCTGTAGCGAATAACTTTTTATGCCAGTTCCAGGCTGATGTCCTGGGAGTGGACGTAATAAGGCCTGAGACTATTGAAACTACATCCTGCGGGGCGGCGTATCTGGCGGGACTTGCCACAGGTTACTGGAGTGACGCCTCAGAGATAAAAAAATACTGGAAAAAAGACAGAGTTTTTAGTCCGAAGATAACAAGGGCCGTTGCATCGAAGCTGTATAAAGGGTGGCGGGAAGCGGTTGGAAGAACGCTTACAGATTAGTTTATAATTTGTTTATTGTTAATCGTATTTTGCATTGTGGTCACCTTGGTTCGGTTTTCGGTTTTCGGTTTACGGTTTACGGAACAACCCTCGGATTTTAAAAACCGTGAACCGTAAACCGTGAACCGTAAACCGGATATACGATATACGAATAATACCCATAACTCAAAAAATGAAACCATTCGACATCTTAATAATCGGCGGCGGGGTCATCGGGGCCTCGATCGCCCGCGAACTTTCCCGGTACAGGCTGCGCATCGGACTTGTTGAAAAAGAAGAAGAGCCTGCCTTCGGCGTATCAAAATCCAATAGCGGTATCATACATCCCGGGACACAGAATCCCGCAGGTTCATTAAAGGCAAGGCTATGCGTTCAAGGAAACATCCTGACAAGGAAGATATGTAAAGAGCTTGGAGTCGATTTTAAAGAAGTCGGAGAACTGATAGTCGCCTTTGACGAGACAGAAAGGGGCCGGCTTTTACAATTAAAAAAGGAAGGCGAGGCGCTGGGTGTTCCCGGATTGGAGATCGTTGATAGCGCCTGGCTAAAAGCAAATGAGCCAAACCTGAGCGATAAAGCCATAGCCGCGCTTTATGCCCCCACTGCCGGCATAGTAAGCCCGTACCGGCTTGTATATGACCTTTCAGAAAACGCCGGAAGAAACGGAGTCAAGTTTTACACCGGCGCCGGAGTAGAGGGCATAAGCCAGAGGGGGGAACGCCGTTTTGAGATTCACACCCCTCAAGGCATTTTCAATACAAGATACCTTATTAATGCCGCCGGACTTTTTGCGGACGAAATATCAGCGATGGCCGGGGTGGATGACTTCAAGATAAGGCCCCGCAAGGGCGAAGAATTTCTTCTTGATAAGAAAAGAGAGCACATAACAAATCATCTTCTTTTCCCCCTGCCGTCACAAACATCAAAAGGCATCCTGGTAATAAAGACTTCCGACGGAAACCCCATGATAGGCCCCACGGCCGAGGATGCGGCGGACAAAGAGGATCTTTCCACGAGCGACGCGGGTTTTAAAAAGGTACTTTTATCGGCACAGAAGATGATCCCTTCCATAAGCGAAGATGATGTCATAGCGTATTTTGCGGGCTTGCGGCCCTCTGCCGGAAAAGATTTCATCATCCGGCACGAAGATAAAGTACCGGGATTTATAAATGTGGCCGGAATACAATCACCGGGCCTGACAGCCGCGCCCGCCATCGCGCTTTTAGTGGCGGATATTTTAAAGAAAAACGGATTATCGCTTAACAAAAAACTTATTTTTCACGGACACCGCGAGAAGACTATGCAACTATTCGCGATCCCGCAGGAGAAGACAAGGAGGCTTATTAAGAAGGATGCCTCATACGGAGATATAGTCTGCAGGTGCGAGATGGTATCCGCTAAAGAGGTCAAAGACGCTATAAAACGGGGGGCCAGGACACTGGATGGTATCAAATTCAGGACTCGCGCGCAGGCCGGAAGATGCCACGGCAGTTTTTGCACCACCAGACTTTTAAAGATCCTTTCCGAAAGCATAGAGAAGCCTGTGACAGAGATAACGAAACGGGGTCCGGGTTCTGAAATAGTGAAAGGGAATAAATCGGGTGATTGAAAGAGACCTTGTGATAGTCGGGGGAGGGCCTGCCGGAATGGCAGCGGCTATTGCCGCGCATGAAAGCGGCGTAAAAGACATTTTATTGCTTGAAAGAGATCAATATCTGGGCGGAATACTTAACCAGTGCATCCATACCGGGTTTGGTATAGAATATTTTAAGGAAGTGCTTACAGGGCCTGAATATGCTCAGCGGTTTATAAAAGAAATCAAAAAAATACCCGATATAGAGATCAGCTTAAAGTCATTTGTGGTGGACTTGACAAGAGATAAAACACTGACCTTTATAAAACCCGGTATTTTGGAAAAAGTGAAAGCCAGGGTTCTTATTATGGCTACAGGCTGCAGAGAAAAGACGCGCGAGATGATACATATTGCCGGCACAAGGCCCTCAGGCGTATTTTCAGCCGGGCTTGCTCAAAAATTAATAAATATAGAAGGATTGTTGCCGGGTAAACGTGTTGTGATAGCCGGCTCAGGAGATATCGGCCTTATTATGGCCAGGCGCTTTATGTTGGAAGGGGCTGAAGTCAGAGCCGTCATAGAAATAGAAAAAAAGACAAGGGGGCTTCTCCGCAATGTGGTACAGTGTATCGAGGATTTTGAGATTCCTATGTATTTTAATCACCGCATCTCTAAGATCAACGGCAAAGATAGGGTGGAAAGCGTTACTGCCGTTAAAGTGGATGATGATCTTAATGATATACCCGGGACAGATGTACGCTTTGACTGTGACACAGTCCTTATATCCGTAGGGCTTATACCGGAAAATGAGCTAATAGAGATGGCAGGCGTTCAGATAGACAAAAAGACCAATTCACCGGTGTCCCATGAATTAAATAAGACATCGATCCCGGGTTTGTTTGTATGCGGCAATTCATTTAAGGTATATGACATTGTTGATTCGGTCTCCCTGGACAGTGAGATAGCCGGACGGCTTGCGGCTGAATATTTGAGGAAAAAAATATGAATAAAAAACTGACATGCATAGAATGCCCTAGGGGATGCGTTTTGTCAGTGGACGCGGAAAACGGCAAGTTAGTCAGGCTGGAAGGTTATGAGTGTCCGAAAGGTGAAAAATATGCCATAGCCGAAATAGAAAACCCCACCAGGATACTTACATCAACCGTTCTGACTGAAGGACTGTTTTTAAAGATGATCCCGGTAAGGACCAGTGACCCTATCCCAAAGTCCGATATCAAAAAAGCAATGTCAGAGATCATAAAAATAAGAATAAAACGTTCCATTCGTACGGGAGACGTCATAATAAAAGACTTTTTAGGTTCAGGGGCGGATCTTATTGCGACGCGGGATTGCTCCGTATAAAAAGAGGACAGACACTTTTTTTGAAGCATAGGGACAGACACTTTTTTGAGGCTACGTACAGAGCTTCAAAAAAGTGTCTGTCCCTGACAACGCCGCAAAAAAAGTGTCTGTCCCCTTTAAGTTTTTATACTAAAATCTGGGGCGTCTTCCGCCGCCAAAACCTGATCTGCCGCGTTCGCCTGAACCGCCGCCAGGTCCGCCTGAGCTTCTGCCCGGCCCGTCTGATCTCTCTCTCGGCGGTTTTGCCTTGCTAACCGTCAGCTTCCTTCCGCCAAGTTCCTGGCCGTTCAAAGCTTCAATGGCCTTTTGAAGTATTTCCTCGGAACTTACTTCAACAAAGCCAAATCCCTTTGATCTATCCGAATATTTGTCTTTTATTATGGTTGCCGTTTTAGTTTCTATGCCCTTTTGCTCGAAATAACTTTTAAGTTCATCCTCAGTTGTGTTAAAATCCAGATTGCCTACATAAAGTTTGCTTACCTGATCCATTTTTCAGTTCTCCTGTTTTCCGGTTCGAGTGGATTTCCGGATGTCCCAAACAACTATTATACGTTTACTTTTTCCTCTTTCCCTTTTCCCTCCTTTTTTGAGACGGTTTGACAAAATGCCGCCTTTCGCGGCACTCCCTGAAAATACCTTCCTTTATGCAGCGCATTTTAAAGCGTTTTAGCGACTTCTCAAAATCGCGTTCATTGTAAATTTTTATCTTTGCCATAGTTTCTTTCTCATTTATTAGTTTTTTACGGGGTTAATTGGCATTCGATTTCCTAGAAAGGCCAGTACGAGGTTGGCTTAACTATTCAGAATGTCCGGAAGTTCAATCAACTCTCTGAAATAACCCTAATTTTCGAAGTAATAATACCATATTTCGTTATGAATATCAAGAACTTTCTTATAACTTTCTTATAATATGAGCCGCTTGACATCATATTTGAAATAAGTTATACTGAATTTTGATGAGAATACTTATATCGGTGGCAATATGGACGGCGAGCACATTAGTTACAATAGCCGTTTCCTTCTTACAGCTATTAACGCTTATAATCCTCTTCCCCTTTGATAAAAAGGGAAAGATAATTCATGCTCAGTCTTGCTGGTGGGCAAGTACGCTTATCAGGCTGAATCCGTTCTGGAGGATGTCTGTGCGCGGCCTGGATAACATTGATCCGCGTAAGACTTACGTTATTGTGGCAAACCATCAAAGCCTGGCCGATATCATCGTTATATATAATATACGTACGCAGTTTAAGTGGGTAGCGAAGGAGAGCACATTTGGCATCCCTTTTATAGGCACAATGCTTTATATAGGAAAGCATATTAAGCTCTTACGCGGTGATCTGGGAAGTATAAAGCAGGTCTATAAAGAGGCCAAACACTGGCTTAACCAGGATATATCTGTCGTATTTTTCCCGGAAGGGACCCGGAGCGAAACGGGCAGCATAAACGAATTCCAGAACGGGGCGTTCAAACTGGCGATACGTGAAAAGAAGCCGATATTGCCCGTTGCGATCAAAGGTACCCGTAATCTTATCCCGAAGAGAAGCTGGGTCTTTAACGCCAAGGTAGCTGTCAGTATAGAAGTGTTTTCTCCGATAGAGACTAAAGATCTACACACCGCTGATTTCACCCAGCTAAGAGATGCGGCGCGGACTAAACTGTTAAACGCGATTAATGAGAGGAGTATATATGAAAAGTGAGTTAATGGCGTTGTACATTACCGCCGCTTCTATTGGTTTTTTCCATACGCTTTTAGGCCCTGACCATTATCTGCCGTTTATCGTCATAGGTAAGGCGAGAAAATGGTCGTTAGCTAAGCTGTCTATTGTGACCTTCCTCTGCGGGCTTGGCCACCATCCTTACTATGCTCGGCATAGTAATAGCGATATCGCTGGGGTTTAACGTCATTCCCTTGAGGAGGTTTGAGCGGTATGCTCACGTCATGGCAGGGGCGGTGATATTTTTAAGCGGGGCCGCCATCCATTTTCTGGGACTCTGACCGCTTGCGATCGATCCAGTATAAATCTATAGAATTTGCTATAAAATTGATCTTTTTGAGAGAGAATGTGTACGCAAATATAGCAAGTCCCACGTAACCCAGCAGAACAACCTGTATACGCAGATATGTGATCACGAATAAGTGATCCACCCGCCAGAACCCGAATCCGAGATAGGTTATATTCTTATAAAAAAGAAACAAAAATGCGCCGGCCGCGCAGAAAAAACCAAGTAAAAACCTCTTTTTCTTTATGTTATCGATATGGATACAGGCAAGGAAGGCGGCTATTGTATAAACCGCGAGCACTATTCCGTAAAATGTATCCGTGGCACTGCTTTCTCCCACCTTTACCTCTATATAATAAGAGTTCAGCGCGTAGCAAAAACGCCTGCACAGGGCATCGATCAGGAGAAGAAAACTCGCCATGCTCAAAAGCCTGCACGGCAGGGAAAACTCGATGAAACGGTTCATAAAGCCGGAGACCATATTTTCGTCTTTTTCCGAAAGGTCGGCATAGAGGCATCCATATCTCAGGATCCCGTCCACCTCTCTTTTATATCTGGCCTCAAGCATCATCTTTATGGGCTTGAAATGCCCGGGCAGGCGCATCCTCAGCTCAAAGAGGTCCGGCAGGGCCAGCTCATCCTTTGCGGAAAAACCCACGCCTCCTATACTTATATCCTCTATAAGGACTTTTTTATAGAAACGGCCGTTTATGAATATCTGCGCAGGCAGCTTAGCGGGAATCCGGAAATATATACGTTGATTCTGGATAGGCTTATCGCCGAAATTATCAGGCAAGGCTACATGAGCTCCTTTACATATTGAAGTAGATAATTCCTTTTTATCTGCTCGCACTGCGAAAGCGATATACTGAAATATTCTTCTTTTATCTCAACGTAAATCTCTTCCCCATCCTCTATGATGATCCAGCCCTGAATAACAGAGCCGTTTTTTAAATAGATCATATCCTTATCTAATACCCGGCCTAAATTTACACGGAACCGGGGATCCACATACGGGGCAAAGTATATGATGACCGTAAAGAATATACCTATAATAAAGCCTATTAGAAATTTTTTCATCGCGATAAGCCCTTTGTATTATTGGTTTACACTGAACTCTTTTGTTTAAATTATACCACAAAACCCGCAAAAACCACAAAAAAATGCGATTTTT
>JADHVZ010000020.1 GCA_016783745.1 Candidatus Omnitrophota bacterium
GATCCGCCCCTGTTTGAAGCTTCTGATCTATACGGCTACAGGTTGATCCCAAACCAGGATATACGCCGTTTTGGCAACCGTATATTTTATAATACTCAAGGGTTGCGTAGTGAGCCGATCGCGCCTCAACCTTCCGCGGAAAGTATGCGGATTTTATGTATCGGTGATTCCATAACTTACGGAGGTTCGATTTTAGACCAATCGGAGACTTATCCGTATCAGCTGGAGTCTATTCTCAACTCCGGATCTAAGGAGCGGTTTGAAGTATTGAACGCATCGGCCCCCGGCTGGTCTATCCCGGATGAAGAAAGTTATATATCGGCGCATGGGATATATAATAGCCATCTGGTGATCCTGCAAATCAGTAAAGATGACCTGTTTCAAATAAGGTGCAGTAAAGATGTGGTAGGAAATTCGCCGAATTACCCTAGCAGGAAACCGGTTCTAGCGCTACAGGAAATCTTTGTTAAATATCTACCCAGAGTTTTACATACGGTTAGATCAAAAATATCTGCCGCTGAAACAACTGTTAAAGCAGGCGTTGCCCCCCCGGAGGATCAGCTGAGGCTTAATTTAATAAGCCTGCAAAAAATTCAATATCAGGTAAACTCTTTGGATGGTGAGCTTATAGTGGTTTTTATCGGTTCGCGGACAGATGATGTTTATAAAACATCGCTCATCGAAGCGGGGAAAAAGCAGTTTTTTGACGCGATCAATGCGTTGGATATTGATTTTGTCGATCTGGATGATAGGTTCAGCTCAAGCGAGGGAGATAGACTGCTTCGGGATAAAATACACCCAAATGTGGAGGGGAACAGGGTAATCGTGGAAGCTTTAGCGGAGCATATTTTAAGGAAATAAAATTTGTAAAGAAGCATGGGTCACAAGGTCACCAGACACAAGGTCACAAGGGAGGAAAAACCCCTTTTAAGATCTGGTGACCTGGTGACGGGTGACCTTGTGACGTGTGTCTTGTGACCTGGTGACCTTTAGCATCTTAAATGGAGGACAATATGCCGGAGATACTTAAAAATATAGACGCGTATACACAACCGAGTTATTCATTGAAAAATCGAATTATCCGGTTGATATGGAATATCGTATATTTTTTATTGTTTCGTTTCTCTCTCATACCCTTTCATCCCTGGCGTTCGTTTCTACTGAGGTGTTTTGGAGCAAAGATCGGGAAGGGTTGCCATATCTATCCCGGAGTTATCATCTGGGCGCCATGGAATCTGGAGATCGGCGATTATGTGGGGATCGCCAGCGGCGTTCTATGCCATTCAATGGCTAAAATAAAATTGGGTGACAAGGTAGTTATTTCTCAAGGTACGCGGCTGTATACAGGTTCTCACGATTACGAAGATCCGCGATTCCCCCTGGTTACGAAACCCATAACTGTTGAAACTAATGCATGGATAGCTGCGGAAGCCTTTGTGTTTCCGGGTGTGACTATAGGCAAAGGGGCAGTTATAGGGGCGCGTTCGGTCATTACGAAGGATATGCCCGCGCGGATGGTATGCGCGGGAAACCCCTGCAGGCCGATTAAACCAAGGGAAATGAAAAAATAAAATAGAGGACGATCGTCATGAGGTTGCCGGTTTCGGTAGTAATTCTTACGCAAGACGAAGAGAAAAATCTACTTGAATGTTTAGAGTCCATTAATTGGTGTGATGATATAATTATTGTTGATTCCGGGAGCACTGACGGAACGGTGAGTTTGGCAGAAATGAAAGATGTGCGATTTGCACATCATCCTTTTGAATCTTTTGCGAAACAGCGCAATTGGATCCTCGATAATCGAGATTTTAAATACGAATGGATCTTCTTCTTAGATGCGGATGAAAGATCGACAACCGAATTCAAAAATGACCTTTTCACAGCTTTAAACAAATCGGACGGATCTGTTGCCGGATTTTATTGCTGCTCAAAGATGTTCTTAGACGGATGCTGGCTGAAAAGGTCAGGTTCATTTCCTCATTGGCAATTTCGTGTTGTTCGTTTAGGGCAGGGTAGATTCACAGACTATGGCCATGGACAAAAAGAACACAATATAAATGGCAGGTTGGAATATATTAGAGAACCGTATTTACACTACCCTTTTAATAAAGGGTGGAGGGAATGGCGAATGCGGCACAATAGGTATTCAGAAGAAGAAGCAATCGCTAGACTGAGGGACAGGATTAATTGGAAAGATATGTTCTCCAAAGATGGTTCTGTGCGTAATAGGGCATTGAGGCCTCTCCTTAGCAGAATTCCCGGCTGGCCTTTTATCCGCTTTTGCTTAGATTATTTCATAAGATTAGGATTTTTAGAGGGCCTGCCGGCATTGGTATACTGCTTAAATATGACAAATTATGAACTTAAAATCCAGATTCGGATGTGCAAATTGTCTATTTCTAACTTTAAAATTCCTAACAGAAGAGTTTTGTAAATTTGACTTTTCTATGGTTTTGATGTAAATTAGCTTAAGGAGGATGATAATTATGGGCATAATAAGGTTCTTGTTAACAATAGCATTAATAGTTAGTTTTATTTCATCAGGAGCGGCCGAAGAGAGCATGCGCTCTGCCGTAATAGTGAGTTTTGAAGGCAGAGTTGATGTGCAGAGGGAAGGAGAAAAATACTGGATCCCTGTCGAAAACGGGTCAATTCTTAACGAAAGAGACCTATTGAGGACAAAACCAGCCTCACGCGTGGTTATTGACGTGACCGGTATAACCGGTGAGGAGATCACTGTGGAAGTCGAAGAATCTTCCCAGCTTATGATAGTGGAATTTATTAAAGACGAGGAAAAGAAAGCGCATAAGACGCTTATCGATTTAGCTATAGGCAAGGTGCTGATCAAGGCAAAGGAAATACGAAGCGAGGAATCCGAATTTGAAGTCAAGACGCCTACCTCTGTTGTCGGTATCAGAGGTACCACCTTTGGTGTTGAGGTCGAGGCCATAGAATAAAGTGAAGATCAAAAAATTCTTCTTTTTTAATATAGCATTAGCTTTTATTGTATCTGCCTCGATATTGGCCCTCTCTAACGCCGGCTACTTGGAGCGTCTGAAGTTGGCGAGCTTAGACCTCCTTTTTCAACTAAGAGGCCCCCTTCCTTCCTCCGATAAGATCATCATCATAGAACTGGATGAGGACTGTATTTTCAAAGTCGGCAGGTGGCCGTGGAAAAGGACCTGGCACGCTGCTTTGACAAATGCAGCGAAAGAGTTTGGCGTTAGAGCCCTCTATTTTGATATCTTGTTTTCCGAGAAAGCCTCCGAAGAAGAAGATCAGGTATTCAGCGCCTCCATCGAGGAAGCGAAAAATGTCTACCTTCCTTTTGCGTTTCCCGAGAAGACCACAGATATCGAGAACGCCCTGTTTCCGATAGAAAAATTTTCCTTATATGCCAGGGGGATAGGCTCGTTCAATAGCTATCCTGATGCGGACGGCGCCTTAAGAAGTCTGCCTGTGATTTTTTATGCGGAGGACGACGTTTATTTCCATATAGCTTTGAAGCTTGCCATGGATTATGACGGATCGAAGTTCATAGAGGTGAGAAACGACGATATAATCCTTTTTGATGCAAAAAATGAGATCAAGATCCCCGTGATCGACGGCCGAAAGATGTTGATAAATTGGCTGGACAGGTGGAAATATACCTTCAAGCATTACTCTTACCTCGATGTTATCAATGCCTATCAGGATATGTCAGAGGGTAAAAAGCCGTCCATTAATACGGAATCGTTTAAAGATAGCATCTGCTTCGTCGGGGCTACTGCTATAGGGCTATATGATATAGCTGCCATACCTATTGAAGCCGAATATCCGGCTATAGGAGCTATCGCGACAGCTGTAAATAATATCATCGACAGGCGATTTATAAGGAGGATAAGCGATTGGAGGTATTGGTCTTTGATCTTTATCCTTGCATTGATCCCCTCTCTTTTGATATCAGGAGAGAGGGTCACAAGAGAGACTTTATTGACGGCGCTGGTGGCCGCTGTTTTTATTGTCGGAAATCTATTTCTCTTTAAAAGGCAAGTATGGTTCGACCCCTCTCTGCCTTTGCTGTCACTTATTGCGGCGCATATAGCTGTGAGCACATACAATTTTGTCCGGATATCCGCCGAAAGGAAATCCTTCTTTAATTTAGCTGTTACGGACGGCTTGACCCAGCTCTTTAACATCAGGTATTTTAAGATCATCATTAGGACAGAATGCATAATGGCTAAAAATGAAGCGCGCAAACAGTTCTGCATAATCATGACAGACATCGATCATTTCAAGCATTTTAATGACACCTACGGACATCAAGTGGGAGACCTTGTCCTGAGAAAGGTCTCCGATGTCCTGAAAGATGGTGTGCGTTCATCGGATGTTGTGGCCAGGTACGGCGGAGAGGAGATGATCATTCTCTTGAGAGGAGCTAACCTCAAAAGAGGGCTTAGCGTTGCCGAGGAGTTGAGGAAGAAGGTGGAAAACCAAAAAATCACCGATACGAAAAATACTTATAATGTAACTATAAGTTTAGGAGTAGCCGGTTTCGATCTAAACGATAATGAAGAAAAAATTATACAGAGGGCAGACGAAGGCCTTTATAGGGCAAAAAATTCGGGAAGGAACCGTGTAGAAACCGTAGAAAAAGATGCGTGATTTTTATATATAACTTGTTTATTTGTAAATAGTTACGTATTTATATCCATTTATCTTGATCCATTATTATTGACACGGCATTGATTGGGCTATATACTTTATATGGAGGTTATAAGATGCGTAAAATCATCATAACGACAGCAGCTATAATAGTTGTGATCGCGGTTTTCAGTAATTACCATATGCCAAATGCTCAGGACAAGCTACAAAGGAGAGGTGAAGTCATAGAGATCGAGGGCAAGGCAGAAGTGAAAGTGGCAGGATCTGAGGCCTGGAAACCGGCAGAGTCTGGCATGGAGATCAGGTCAGGTGATATGATCCGGGCGCTGGAAGGGTCTTACGCTGATCTTAGCATAGATAAGCTTGAAGAAAGAAATGCTATAGTAAGGGTGGGGGAGTCAAGTACTATAAAACCGTATATTTTCGCCTCCGAAGTCATTATAAACATAATTACCGGCAAAGTGGTGTTTTGGGCCGCAAAAAGAGAAGGGAAGCTCGATAAATTTGAGATTCGAACCCCGAATTCCATTATCGGCATAGAGGGTTCTCACGGTATTGTGAATTATGATGCGGGGGTTAATGCCACTGATACTTATCTTGAAGTCTCGGGCGGCTATATTATAAATATAGACTCAGGACAACATGAAGAGCTCTATAGAGGCCCTAACTATGTCCAGGTGCAAAAAAAAGATATAAAGAAGGACAAGAAGAAAAAAAAGATCTATTCCTGGGACTTGCACGGATTTTACGGAAGCTACGCCTTTGCCTATAAAGGCTTGCGCGAAAGGAGTACGACATCCGGAAAATATAACAAATCTTACTTCAGCGGAAAATACGCGACCACTATAGATTGCATAACAGGAGAAGTGGCAATCGGACCTTACAACGAGATGCTAGGGCCCAACTTCGATGAAGGGATTACTCTGTACACGGGGCAACAAGTCAGAATAGAGGACACTATTTATATGTACTTAGGCGCTAAGTCGAAAGAGGAAGAGTCGGCAATAGCGCAGAAAGAAGATAAAGAAGAGAGGGATGCAGCAGAAGAAAAGAGGGATGCAGCAGAAGAGAAAAAGAAAGAGAGAGAGAGAGAAAGAAAGGAAAAGGAAGATCTAGAATTAAAAGATGAAGTAGAAGATATACAAAAGGACGTGCCATAGCAGATCAACGTATATCGATGCCCTCTTCTTTTAGACTTTTAATTAATAGCGAGCTAATATTCTTGTTTTTTATCATCGCATCCAGCGTTAGCTGGTTTTCGCTTAATATACGGGCCTTTGAGTAAAATATAAGGCCCTTTTTAAGCAGCCTATCCTTCCTTTCCGGTATGTAGGACTCATGAATTCCCTGCCAGAATAACACGATCGCATAACCCATCTGAATGACCGGATTGTTAGGTTCAAGAAGAGAAGCTTGTTCATATAGAGCAGCGGCTTCTCTATAATACTTTTTAAGCAGCCCCACTTCCGCCTTTGCTGTCAAGTATGTAGTATTGTAGGGATTTAGTTTTATAGCTTTGTCAATAACACTATTTGCTTTATCGAGGGCCTCTTTTTTACTTAAATAACCTTTTTTATATTGACGGATGATGAAATCGTAATAGTTGTAATAGGTTTTGTCATTTTTCGCGTCCAATGCTATAGCGCGCTCAAAGGAAGACGAAGTGGCCCTGCTATCGGTAAGACGACCGATGATGAGCGGTTTTGATATTATAAAAGCAAGGAAACCAAAAATAACTATAGATAGTAAGTAAGAAAGGTTTTTGTTTATTTTCGTTTTCAGCGCTATTATTATTTTCGTTTCCATGTTAATTCTCAGATTTTTTTGCGGATCGAGGTTTATGACCAAAACTGATAAGGCCAGCAATATAACAAATAGTGAGGATATCGCGGGAAGGACCATATCGTAATCTATGCATTCGTGCAGGCCCCAGAATAATAGAGCAGAGAAAATAGCCGTACCGATGATATACTTATAGCCATCCTGAGACTCTCCGGTAATTTTAGCAAATTTTCTCAGGAAGATGAAAAATGGTATTAATAGGGCTGTGAGCCCGATAAATCCCATCTCTATTATCGCTTCTAATACATCGCTGTAAATATGCCGGGGAATGGCCGCTATATGCAAAAGGCCGGGAGTCTGCCCCCACCCGTAAACAGTTATAGTGGGCAGATATAAAGGGAGAATATCGGCAACCGACGAAAAGCCTATGCCGAAGAAAGGGCACTCTTTTAAAAAATTCGAAAAAGTTATGAAATACATCGACGCCCTGAATGTATAGCCGCCGGGATCAAGGATAGTATACACTTCACTCAAAACCTGGCCCAGGCCCGCGTAAGCCGTGACGCCCATAAATGCAAGACCTACTGATAACGCGCCAAAAAATACAGCTATCGCCGCCAGGCCTGCAAATAACGGAATAACGATTTTTTTAAAATACCCCCGGGAGCTCAGAGACGAAACAAAAAATATAAAAGCAGCCATAAAGAACAATATGCCGGCCCGGGACTTTGATAATAAAATAGACGTTACCATAATAGAAAAAAGAATAAGCATAAAAAATACTTTTCCGGCCAATACCTTCTCAAAAATGTTTTGAAGTACGGCATTCAGGGGCCGTTCCCATGAGACCTCCTGGGCCTCAAATATTTTTACACAAATATACCCCAGGGTCAGCAAAGCTATAAGCGATATGTAAGCCGAAAAATGATTCCAATAAAAAAACGGGCCGAAGAAAGTCGGAACGCGAGGTGTTACCATCCAATATATCTTTTTTGATCCTGTCAGGGCCTGCAGGGCTCCTATAGAGGCAATGAAGGAGCCCGCTAACGAGATCTTGAAAATAATATTGTCGATCCCATCTCTGCCTCGAACATGATTGACGATCACTGTAAATAAAGCAAAGTAAAGAAAGACTTGTTTCAGTCCCTGAAATGTTCTGTGGGGAAGTTTTGATATAAATAGGATTTGAAAAATCAGGTATGATATGAATACGACAAAGAAGCCGTTTAATATAGTTTTTCTATATTTTATCGCATCGTGTCGGATAGCTTTCAATAAAAAGACCAAAAATAAGAGAAGCGTGGACAATTCGAGCACCGTCCTAGCCCAAACGTGCTCACCTCCGAAGGCGATGGGAGTGAAAAATATAATGAAGGTAAGTATAGCCGAGATCACTGCATTGAATATAGCATTTATCAATTCACTTCTGATAGGACCTCGTTTATAAAAACTTAAGACGTCAGACGCACCGCGCATGAAAGGCTTCAGAAGAAAAAAGAGACTAATGACAACGAGGATGCCCGCTGTAGCAATAGGCCAAAACTTCGGCTTATCAGAAACTAAAGCGGCGATCTGTATTATATTTGGAGGAGAAAATGCAAACATAATGATAGACTCTTAATTACGGCTAGTTAAAAGATACCACAATCTTCCGAAATAAACAAGGGGCGGGCTCCATTAATCATTGAATTACAACGCTAATAATGGTATTATATGTTAGAATAATAACGCAATAAATAGGGGAGTGAGATATGCGTATTTTGGTAATAGGGATAAATTACTCTCCGGAGAAGATAGGAATAGGAGAGAATACAACCAGGATATGCGAGTATTTAGCCTCAACAGGGCATAAGGTCAGTATGGTGACATCTTTTCCACATTATCCCGAATGGAAAATATGGGATTCCTACCGCGGCAGGATTTTTATGCGGGAATCTATCAATGGCGTCTCGGTATACCGCGGATATATGGTCTTGCCGCGTTTTCCGCTAAATACATTTCAGCGCATCATCTATGATATCTCTTTCACTATATCAGCTTTTATAATAGGGCTCACAATAGGAAGAGCCGATGTTGTCCTGGCAGTGAGCCCGCCGCTTGAGGGAGCGCTCTCGGCTTATCTTTTGGCAAAGGTAAAGCGGGCGAAGTTTGTAATACAATTGCAGGACCTGGTCCCGGATCTAGCGATCTCTCTGGGTATACTCAAAAACCCGTTTGTCATAAAGCTGGGCAAGCTTTTGGAAAAATTTATATACGGAAAAGCGCGGAATATACTCGTTATTTGCAAAGGTTTTATGGAGAACCTTAAAACAAAAGGCGTGCCTGAGTCAAAAATAGAGATCATTCCGAACTGTGTTGATATAAATCGAATAAGACCTTTCATGGATAATAATTCTTTTAAGGATGATAATGGCCTGAACGGCAAGTTTATGGTCTTGCATTCAGGCAATATGGGCGCAAAGCAGGAACTGGAAAACGTTATTGAAGCCGCGCGATATCTTTTAGATCTGAAGGATATTATATTCATTCTTGCCGGCGACGGCCCGAGAAGGAAATCCCTGGAACAAAAAGCGGCGGGATCGCCGAATGTGCGCTTTGTGCCGTTACAGCCGAAAGACGTATTTCCTAACATGCTCAGCTCCGCTGATGTACTGGTGGTAAATCAAAATGCCAGGGTATTGGATATGGTGTTTCCCTACAAGCTGCTTAATTATATGTCAGCGGGCAGGTCCATCGTAGCGAGCGTCAACACAGAGAGTGAAACGGCAAAATACGTGCGCCTGGCGGATTGCGGCCTCGTAGTCGCTCCAAAACAACCGCAGGCTCTGGCGGAAGCCGTGAGGAAAATCTATGTCGATAGGGAATTAGGCAGCCGCTATGGAAAAAACGGCAGGGTCTTCGCGCAGGAGAACTTCAGCCAGCAAAAAGTGTTGGAGAGATACACTCAATTCTTCAAAAATCTTGAAAAAAATAAGGATCAAGCATGAAACGTAAAAGAAAACTTTTAGTAGCCGGCGCGGGCGGCTTCATAGGGGGTCATCTCGTCAGGTATCTGGTGAAAAGGGGCTATTGGGTAAGAGGCGTGGATCTGAAATATCCGGAGTTTATGAAGACCCGGGCAGATGATTTCCGGATCCTGGACCTCAGAATAGCAAAAAATTGCCTTAAAGCGACAGAGGGCATAGATGAGGTATTCCAGCTCGCCGCTAATATGGGCGGTATTAAATATATCACAGATGTTAGAACGGAAGTGATGAGGGATAATGTGCTTATAAACGTCAATATGCTTGAGGCCGCGAAAAAAAACAGGGTCTCAAGATATTTCTTTTCATCGTCGGCGTGCGTATATGCTACATATAAACAGAAGGAAGCGGATAATCCCGGGCTGAAAGAAGGCGATGCCTATCCCGCTGATCCTGATAATGAGTACGGATGGGAAAAATTATTTACGGAGAGGCTCTGTAAAAATTATTATTCAGACTATCATCTGAATACGCGCATAGCGAGATTTCATAATATCTACGGGCCTTACGGCACATATGACGGCGGCAGGGAAAAATCTCCGGCTGCCTTATGTAGAAAAGTCGCCATGGCTAAAAACGGAGGAAAAATAGAGATATGGGGCGATGGTAAGCAAGCGAGATCTTATTGTTATATAGATGACTGTCTGATAGGCCTCGATCGATTGATGCGTTCGGCATACAGGGATCCGCTCAATATAGGCTCTGATAGGATCGTGACAATTGATAAGCTTGCTGATATCATAATAAACATATCCGGTAAAAAGCTTACTAAGGTCTACAACAAAAGTAAGCCCCAGGGCGTGAGAGGAAGGAATTCCGATAATTCTCTTGTAAGAAAGGCCTTGAAGTGGGAGCCAAAGATCGATCTGGAAAAGGGATTGAAGGCTACCTATTATTGGATAGAATCCGAACTAAGAAAGAGAACGCCGCGCCGTGCAAGAGGATAAGAGAGCCTTTCCCTATAAATCACCTCCCGAAAGAATAAAAGATGGGTATAAGGAGATCTACGCTTTAAAGCAGCCATTAAAAGAGAGGCCGTGTAAATTAATTTTTGACAAGTTTTTTTCGTTTTTTATGGTCTGCCTGGCATCGCCGGTTTTTATTTTGATATTTTTAGCGTATTTACTGGAAGGCGCTGTAAACCCCGAAAGCAGGGGGCCTATTTTTGCGCCGTATACGGCATCATCATGCGGTAAGAGATTCAGAAAGCTGAAATTTAGAGTCACGAAAGGGGTGATGTTCAAGAAAAAAGCGATTATAAAAGGCGATTATCGCGCTTATCCTTCAGAATACAAAATTGAAAACCGTACTTATGTGGGGAGATTCTTAAAAAGATATTATCTGGACGAACTACCTCAGATCTTGAATATTTTGAGGGGCGATATAAGCTTTGTAGGCCCGAGGCCGCTAGCCTGGTATCACTATCATAGAGATATCAAACAGGGAAATATAACCAGAAAAATACTAAAAGCGGGGTTGTTCAGCTATAGCCATGTCAGAAAAGGAACGCCGGATTTTGGCAAACCGGAATTGGAATACAGGTATATAGACGAGTATATGAGGTTTTCTGCATTCTCGCTTTTATGGACAGATGTCCAGATCATAGCGAGAGGGATAAAGATGATCCTGCAGGGGAAAGGATATTGATTTAATGCAAGAGAGAATCTATATTTATAGAAGGTTGAATATGTTTGTGGATGCAGTTATTGCCAGCTTCTCCTTTATGGCAGCGATGTACCTCAGGGTCCATCTTGAAACAAGCTCTTTTGTAATGACGGAACATTATCGCAGATACCTCTGGTTAATATACGTGGTTATGCCGCTTTGGCCTTTGCTTCTCAATTTAAACGGCCTGTATCCGGCAAATAGACTGAGGACGATAGGACACGCAGTTCGCATTATCATAACGAGCAGTATGCAGGGGCTGTTCATTGTTATAGGCTTCCTCTTCTTATTCAAACTTCAAATAGTGAGCCGCCTTATAATAGCAGGATTCAGTCTTATCGTAACGGCATTGCTTACTTTAAAAGAAATCATAGTCATAGAGCTCATTCGTTACTTAAGGAAGACAGGCGTAGACATAAGAAATGTTCTTGTAGCAGGCACAATTGATAGCGCTCGTAAAGTAATCGATATGATAGACAAAAATAGTTATTTAGGTTTAAAAGTCACCGGACTTTTAGTGCCCAAGGGGGAATCCCAGGGGAAGACCGCAGGAAAACATAAAATTTTGGGCAGTTTTGAAGAGATAGAAAAGGTACTTCATAGCAGTCCGATAGATCATGTTATTATCACTATCTATAGAAAAGAGTATAAAGAAGTGGATAATATTGTATTCCACTCTGAAGAAGAGGGAGTGGAGATCTGGCTTACCCCTGACCTCTTTAACGTAAGGATAGCAAAATTGGATGCCGATGAGCTCTGCGGCATGCCGATTTTTGTGTTAAGGACTGCGCCGAGATTTTCCTGGCAAATATACATAAAGAGCTTTTTAGATAGAGTAAGCGGATTGATGCTCGGCATCTTGAGCTTGCCATTGATCGCTACAGCGGCTATTTTTATAAAACTTACTTCTCAGGGCCCGGTTTTTTTTAAGCAGGAACGGTGTAGCGTCCAGGGAAGGCGATTTATACTTTACAAACTAAGGACGATGGATACCGATGCGGAAAACATGAAAAAAAAATTAGAAGCTAAAAACATCATGAAAGGCCCGGTCTTTAAGTTGAAGGATGACCCGCGGATCACGTCCGTAGGGCGCATATTACGAAAACTGAGCATAGATGAAATGCCTCAATTCTGGAATGTGATAAAAGGCGATATGAGCCTTATAGGGCCTCGACCACCGATTCCGGAGGAGGTTAAAAGATATGATGGTTGGCAGCGTAGGCGGTTAAGCATGAAGCCGGGGATCACCGGATTATGGCAAATATCGGGGCGAAGTGATATAACAGATTTTGATAAACTAGCAAACCTCGATTTACAGTATATTGACAATTGGTCATTATGGTTCGATCTTAAGATATTTCTCAAAACAATATGGGTCGTGTTGAATATGAGAGGGGCGACATAATATAGTTAAAAAATTAAAAGTTATTGTGGTAAAGATAAAAGCAGATCATACCCTTGACTTTTTCAAGAAATGATGTATATTTTATATAAAGCTCAATCAATCATTATTCATGATTTACGATTGGGGAAAGGGGGGGAAGGATGAAGATAGTCGTTGATATATTAATTGCGCTAGCTCTTATGTGTTTTCTTGTGGCTGTGCTGTCTAAAGTTACTGCTATTGGCCTGTATGGTATGGGCGTAAAACCAATAGCGGCTTTGGTTTTTGGAAATAGCTGTTTATTGCTGGCACTTGTTTTGAACAGCGTAAGAAAGTGATGGTAAAAAAAGACCCTTAGAAACGTCCCATTCCTTAAAAAGGATTCTAAAGAAAACGTACTACCGTTTGTGACACATCTTTCATTGTCGTATGTTAATCAAATGTTAATCTTATGCTATTCTTAAAAAGATTACGACATACTTTAATTAGGGCGTATATGACTAAATATTTGAGGACAATTTTAGGTATTGTGTTAATAGCAGGATTTTCTTCTCCGGCCTTTTCGCAAACATCAAGGGTGACGACAGCTGATAACGTTCCGGGGTGGGGGTCGCCGCTGATGGGAGGACAGGAGCTTTTAGAATATCGTGTAGCGCCGGGAGACGAAATATTGATCTCTGTCTGGAAAAACGAGGACCTTACAAGGTTGGTGACGGTAAAGGGCGACGGGAATATATCCTATCCGTTGATAGGGTCGATTCGAGCCGCCGGGATAACTGTTGAGGAGCTTCAAGAGAGCATGCAGCAGGCCCTTATGCCGTACGCAAGATCTTCAGCTAAAAATATTATTGAAGTCGGCGATACGCTTGAGATCTTTCTTTGGAGAAATCCGGCTCTTTCAAAAGAAGTAACTGTGAGGCCGGACGGGAAGATCGCTTATCCTTTAACGGGAACTATTCAGGCGGCAGGTTTTACTACGGAACAGCTTCAGGATAAGATGAAAGAAGGGCTTTCAAGATACATCAAGCTGCCCACGGAGAGCATAATGGAACCCGGCGATGAAGTAGAGGTTTTTGTGTGGAAACATAACGACCTTTCAAGAACGTTAACAGTCAGAGGCGACGGAAACATCACATATCCTCTCATAGGGACGATCAAAGCAGCCGGCTTAAACGCGTACCAGCTTCAGGATATGATGGAAGAGAAACTGGCCGAATATATAAAGTTTCCCGATGTTTCTATTCTCATCCGAAAAATAACGGGAGAAGAAGTTGTAGGGGTCAGCAATAAAGATGTCGATGACCTTGTGGTGTTTATCTCAAGTTATACTGATGAAAAAATTATTAAAATAACGGATATCACCGTTGAAGTCGTCTCTTCCGCAGGTAACAAGGTCCTGGTATTCGGGGAAGTGGGAAACGAGGGAATATATTTATATAAAGGGACAATAACTGTGCTGGAAGCAATTGCAATGGCAGGGGGCATTAGAACAACGGGAAAGAGGGAAAGTATAATCGTGGTCAGCGGAAATATGACGGATAACCCTCAGGCAAGAAGAATAAATCTATTCCGCATACTCAGAAAAGGGACTCCAAAAACAGATATTGTACTGACGCCAAATGACGTCATATATGTGCCCAGGACCTTTATAGCGGATGTAAACAGATTCTACGCGGATATACAACCGACGTTGGACCAGGGTATGAGTATATTCGATTGGCGTGATGCGGCCAGGGCGTGGTATAGGCACACAATACCTGAATAGCCAGTAGATATGACAGGATAACTATGCCGGATACACACGAGGAATTCGAGTTTAATATAGGGGATTACATCCAGATTTTTTTTAAAAGAAAATGGATAATATTTTTTAGCTTTTTAGTTGTTTTCCTGGCCGTCTTTATTTATACCAACCTTCAAACTCCGATTTATCGAGCCTCCCTTCTTTTTAGGATCGAGACCCAAATCGTTCTACCTTCAGAAGTCGTATTTCCTTCTCCTGAGTTATTTATGAAGACAGAACTGTCTGATTATGTAAGACGCGTTACCAGCCGTCCCATTTTGGAGGAGGTAGCCGCGGAATTGGGATGGATAAAAGAAGAAATGAATGCCGAGAAGAGGGACTCTATAACTACGTGGATAATGGATAATGTAGAAGCAGTGGAACTTAAAAAAGGCAAAATGATACGGCTTTATTATAAATCGAAAGATCCTCAGGAAGCCGCGCATGTTGTAAATACTATTTTTGAAATATTCAAGAAGGCGAATATCGAAGAAAGAAATATACAAATACGTAAGGTGAGGATGTTTGTGGAAAAGGCGCTCAACGATGTATCAGGTAAATTGAAGCAACAGGAAGAGAGATTGCGTGAGCTGACTACCGCAGGGACAATAGGTACGGGAAGCTCCATTATCGAAGACATCAACGCATTGGAAAAGCTGCGATCTACTTTATCGACCCAATTTACTGAAAGGCATCCTGAAATAGTAAGCCTGAATGATGAAATCACCGCATTAAAGACAAAGCTGAAAAATCTACCAAAGGAAGAATTTGAATATAGGATCCTGGAAAGAGATATTAACATTGACGAAACTCTATACAACGATCTAAAAGAGAGGCTGCAGGAAGTCCAGATCAAAGAAGTCGAAGAGATCGATAATGTGATCATGGTGGATCCGGCAAAGCCCCCTACCTGGATATATTACCCGGACGCCAAAAAGAATTATTTTATCGCAGTAGTGCTGGGGCTTGGCCTGGGAGTAGCTTTAGCGTTTGTAGCTGAGCAGCTGGATACGTCAATAAGAAAGATCGATGACATTGAGGGTTTTCTGAAGGCCAGCGTTTTGGGCATTATTCCGTATTGCTCCGATAAGGATAAAGAAAAGGCAAAAGCCAGGAAAAAGTGGAGAAGCTTCTTTAGAAAAGAAGGTAGGGGCAAGGTGAAAGTAGAGCCGCTGGATGTGCTTGCGCTCGATGAATCCACTGACCAGCGTTTCATAGAAGCCTTCCGTATTTTAAGCGTGAATTTACAGATGCGCTTTGGCGAAGCAGGGGGTAGGTTAAAGAGCAAAATAATAATGTTTACCAGCAGCAGCCCGAAAGACGGTAAAAGTCTTATTACATCCAATCTATCTGTTATAATGTCACAGATGGGGTATAAGGTACTTCTTCTGGATACAGATACCAGGCGTCCCATGGTGCATAAGAATTTCGGTTTAAAGAACAGTAAAAACGGACTTACGGACATATTGATGGGCGCTGTAGAACTTGAAGGGGGAACTAAGACGGCAACGGATATTATGCTTGCCCTAAGTGATGCCGACAAGATCATGAATAAATCGTGGTTAAACAATCTCCATATTATAACCGCGGGCTCAAGCTTTCCGAATCCGGCAAATCTTTTTAATTCCGACAAGATGAACGACATCTTAGATCAGATGAGAGGTAAATATGATATTATTATAGTAGACTCTCCTCCGATTCTGACAGTAAGCGAACCTTCCATCATGTGTCCCAAGGTGGATGAGGTTATACTTATTTTCAGAGCAGGCTTTACATCAAGGCTTATTTTGAAGAGAGCTCGACAACAAATAGAGGGTACGAGAGGCAAGGGGTCGCTATCAGGAATCATTGTAAATAATGCCAATGCTGAATCCGGACGATACGGTTATTACGGATATGACAAGTATTACGGGAAATATGACCATTATTACGCCAAATCTCCCAGCGATTTAAAAAGGGGGGAAGAGAGTTAGGATGTATGAGAAATACTGGGGCCTGAGGGAAAAGCCGTTTGAAAACACGCCCGACCCCCATTTTATGTATTATTCAAGAAAGCACGAAGAGGCGCTGATGAGGCTTCTCTACGCGATCAAAGAAGAAAAAGGCGCCGCAATGCTGACAGGAGAATACGGTTCCGGTAAGACTGTATTGAGCAGGATAATCATAGACGAATTGATAAAAAATGAGATCTACGAAGTTGCGCTCATAATCCATCCCCAGCTTACGCCCGTTGAATTTATACAGGAGATCATCTACCAACTTGATAACGAGACCGCGGAAGGTACGAAGCCGCAGCTTTTACATAAACTGCAGAACATAGTCTATAAAAATTTTAACGAAGACAAAAGGACAGTGATCCTGATAGATGAATCACAGATCATAAAAGACAAAGAGACGCTTGAGGAGATAAGACTCTTCTTGAATTTTCAGTTGAATAATAGATTCCTGATAACCCTTGTTTTGATCGGCCAGCCTGAGTTGATAGACAAGATAAAAGAGATGCCGCAATTACAACAGAGGTTAGGGATAAAATATCATCTAACAGGCCTTGACCTTAACGAGACAGAAGAATATATTAAACACCGCCTTTCCGTAGCAGGCGCTAAAAAAGATATATTCGTAAAAAATACATATGAGGTGATATTTAAGTATTCAAGAGGGGTTCCGAGAAAAATAAATAACATCTGTGATATGTGCCTTTTGATCGGATTCGGGCAGGAAGTGAAGAGTGTCGATAGGGATATTGTGGAAAAAATCGCAAAAGACCTAAATGCGTGGGGAGCTACCTATGCCACGAATGTTTGATATGCTTAGAGGTGGCGGCGATGACGAAATGAAGAAAAAAAGAGATGAAGCCTTTGGAAAGGAAGCCCCAAAGAATAAAAAACCCCAGGACCCGCGTTCGGTCAATTTCCCAAAAGAGATCATCAGAAAGAGTGAAAAGTCTATTAAGAAGCCGGAAGACCATTCCCTGATGTCAAAGAAGCTCATATCCGCCGTCAAAAAAAACGGAGTTGACAATCAGGAAGTGGCAAGGGGTATATATAAGAGCGCAATAGATACTATAAAAGCCTTACTTTCCAAGATCAGAAACAGGGAAAACATCAATCCCCTCATGATCGATATCTATGCCTTGCTGGACAAGATTTTTAATCAGCTGCTTTTAGGCGACAACATATTGAATGATATATATGAAGAGAAGGAGGATGAGTATTTTTTGCCATATCATATAGTGAACATGTTAATACTATCTTTCTTCTTAGGTATAAATATGGGTTTTAATAAATCTAAGCTGAAGAACCTCAGTGTAGCCAGCATCTTTTGCGACGCGGGCATGGATGGCATGCAGGAGATGATAGCGCAGCCGAGGAAGCTGACTGATGAAGAATTTGAGATGATAAAGACCCATGTCCATAAAAGCCTTGAGATCGTCGAAAAGATAGATTCAGTCGGTGATATCGTAAAGGAAATCATCGGAATGCATCACGAGAGAGCCAACGGAAGCGGATATCCGAAAGGACTTAAATCGGATGAGATAAACGCGTACGCGAAGATCATAGGGCTGGTAGACACTTACGAGGCTATGACTCATAACAGGGCATACCGCGGAGGTATGAGCGCTCATAAGACACTGAAAGTCTTGATCAATACATTGAAGGATAATTTTGATTACGATGCCATCAAATTACTTATAGATAAGATGTCCATCTTTCCTATAGGAAGCATTGTAAGGTTAGACAATGAAGAGATCGCGAGGGTGATCAGCGTTATTCCGGGGTCGCCTCTGCGGCCTGTAATAATGATTTTGAAAGACGCATTCGGGCAGTCTTCCAGGAACAGGACCGTGATAGACTTGTCCAAAGTGAATTCTCCGTCGATTTTGAGTCCTATATAGTTTAGTAATAGAAATAAACGGAGGAATAACGAAATCGTATGAATCTTGGTGAAGGGTTAAAAAAGATAGGCGTCAGCGCCTATATAGAGCTTATTAAAAAGCAGAAAAGACTGCTGATCAGTGATACAACATTGAGAGACGGCGAGCAGGCGCCGGGCGCAAGCCTGGATGTTGATCAGAAACTGACGATTGCCAGACAGCTTGGATCACTAGGAGTAAATTCCATAGAAGCCGGTTTTCCGGCGTCAAGTAAAGAAGATTTGGAAGCTGTAAAATTAATTGCGAAGGAAGTCAAAGGCCCGGTCATATCTGCGCTCTCCCGTTGCAGCAAAGGCGACATAACAACCGCCGCTGAAGCCTTGAAAGGCGCCAGGCATTGGAGTATCTCGTTATTTTTAGGCACATCCCCCATACTGCGAAAATACAGTCTGAATAAATCCAAAGAAGAAGTCCTGGCGATAATGCGGGACGCAATAGGATACGCCAGAGGATTCACTGACAATATAGCCTTCGGGGCGGAAGATGCCACACGCACCGAACCTGATTTTTTATATAAAGTATATAATGAAGCTATAGATGCCGGCGCGCGGGCTATAGGCTTTCCTGACACAGTCGGGTGGCTTATCCCTGGCCAGGCAAAGGAGATGATAGAAGGGATAAAGAAAAATGTTCCCGGCCTTAACAGAGCTCTTTTAGCCATCCATTTTCATAATGACCTTGGCCTGGCAGTGGCAAATAGCCTGGCCGCGGTAGAATGCGGAGTGAATGTCGTCCAGTGTACGATAAACGGTCTGGGTGAACGGGCCGGCAATGCCTCTCTGGAAGAGCTTGTGATGGCCATCCGGACAAGAAAAGACCATTATAAGGTAAATCTAAATATCAATACAAAGGAACTTTTTAAGACCAGCTGCCTGGTATCGGAATTGACGGGCATTGCCGTGTCTTCAAATAAGCCGATCGTAGGGCGGAATGTTTTCGCGACAGAAGCCGGCATCCATCAAGCGGCCCTCTTGAAGAAGGAATCCACATACGTAATAATCAAACCCGAGGAAGTAGGGCAGGATCGAACTACTATATTTCTGGGAAGGCATTCAGGCAAGCACGCGATATCCCATAAGCTGAAAAATTTTGGCTATAAAATGGGCAGTAAAGACAGTGAAAACCAGCTGGAAACTGTCTACAGGAAATTTAAAGAATTGGCTGTTACAAAAAAAGAAGTCACAGAAGATGAGCTTGCGAAAATCGCCCGGGAAGTCTTAAACAGATAGCCATAAAAGGGGACAGACACTTTTTTTGTAGCGTTGTCAGGGACAGACACTTTTTTGAAGCTCTGTACGTAGCCTCAAAAAAGTGTCTGTCCCCTTTTACTTGTATAAGAACTCTATCGGATACTCCTGGACTTTTTGGCCGTCGCAGACAGTCGTTATCCACACGGCCTGAGGTTTAGATACTACTATACGAGGAAGTATGAGCGTCTGCTGGAATACCCGCTTTTCCCCGTTCCTTTGAGGTAATTCGTAGGAATCCACTTTTAATCCACTTTCTTTTTGTCCATCCGCGATCGCGACGTCAATAGAATGCTTTTTGTCATCCAGATACCAGAACTGAAAGAACATGTAATTGCTCAAGGCGAAAGCCGTATAGGGGTATGAGGATTTCGGAAGAACGATGGTATGAAGAAAGCTGGCCATCGGCCGGAAGCCTGACTTGGATATAATGCTTTTTTTGATGACGAAAGAATTAATAAGTCCCATGCGTGAAATTATACCATATAATTTACGAAATGCAAATAATATCGCATATAATACCGCATATAATATCTCCTTGACATAACTGACTATTTATAGAATAATGTTTCCGCTTGCTCAATTCACAGCCCCGCATTTAAGAGTCAGCAAAACAAGTAAAGGGAAAAGGGGTAATATGCTCCCCTGCGGAACGCTGCCCGTAAGAATCAGCTTATGTTGAAAATATTAGGTTGGATCGAGGGCCTTAAGGCGCTATCGTCTAGTCCGGTCTAGGACATTGCCCTCTCAAGGCAAAGACACGGGTTCAAATCCCGTTAGCGCTACCATTTTTATTCAGGTGCTATTATGCCAAGGACAGTTCGCATTTTATTTGTTATAGGATTCATTATTGCCATACTGGCGGTCGTACCCTGGATCTCCGATTACGCGGAGACAGGGCATTGGCCGGAGAGGCCGATGGAGTTTTTCAATGAGATAACAGCCTCCGGCATAACCGTACTTTTAGGCGCGCTCATAATATTTTTAATATACGAACATCATAAGGATGTGGAAAGCCTTCTGGCTACCGACCACCTTACCGGTGTTTACAATATGAGGTTTTTTTCAGACAAAATACGCTGGGTATTTGTGGCAAGCAGGCGGACTGGAATAGGCTCCACCTTATTGTTTATAGACATAGACGGTTTAAAAAAATATAATGATACCTACGGTCACATGGAAGGTAACAGGGTCCTCGAGATGGCAGGTGATATATTATTGCGCAGCACAAGAAGGTTTGTCGATTGGCCGTTCAGGATCGGCGGGGACGAATTCGCGGTCCTGATGGAATTTTCCGGCAGAAAGTCTGCCGAAGCCCTTGCCCATAGGCTGAAAAGCAGGTTTAAAAAGGAGGGCGGCGGCGAAGTCACCCTTACAGTGGGGATATCAGAGATAAAAAACTCCATGAAGGATGAGAAAGATTGGATAGAGGCAGCGGACGCTGAGATGTACCGTATGAAGGGCGTTGAAAAAGGAGTCAATGCATGAAGATGAGATATATTTTGTCAGATATGAAGTCACCGTTAATTATGACATGTTTTCTGATCATGAGCGCTTTTTTGGTCCCTCAGGCTTTTTGCGCGGATGATGCTGAGATCACCGCAGAGCCCTATCTATACGAAGGTGACATGCGTATGTTCGGCGGTGAGATGGAAGACGCCCAAAAGATGTACGAGTTTGTGTTAAAAGAAGATCCGGACAGCTACGAAGCGTTATGGAGATTATCACGGTTCTATATCTCGCGCGGGATGGCGGCGGGAAAGACTAAAGACAAAAAGAAAGAATGGAGAAAGGCCAAGAAATACGGTGAACAGGCTGTAGCTATGGACCCGGAAGGCCCGGAAGGCCATCTTTATCTGGCAATATCAATGGGGAAGCTCGCGCTGTATTCCGCAGCGTCGGAGAAAGTAAAATTCGCCAGCGATATTAAAGCTGAAGCGGAGAAGACTATAGAGCTTGATCCGGACGAGCAGAAGGCTTATCTGACGCTCGGCGCATGGCACAGGAATGTGGCGACCGCATCGTCTATAGAAAAGCAGCTGGCTAAGATGTTTTTTGATGAGATACCGGAAGGCAGCCTTGAGGAATCATTGAAGCTGCTTTTGAGATCCCTGGACCTTGGCGGTAAAGATGTGCGTAATTATTATGAATTGGCTCTGACATATGAAGCGCTGGGCAATTATGAATCCGCGAAGGAAGGATTTGAGAATGCCTTAAATGCAAAACCGGTTTATCCGGAAGACGGTGAGTTGAAAGAGGGAATAAAGAAAGCGCTCAAAAAATCACGGTATAATTGATCGTATCTTAAGGAGAATACATGGAATATAAGAGGGATGAAAGAAGGCGCTTTGTAAGGTTTGATCTTAATGCCAACGTGAAATTCAGATTTTTCGATAATATAGATGAAGGCATCAAAGGAAAAGCCAAGGATCTTTCAGCCGAAGGGGTGTGCATAGTCACAGAAACAGAATTGCCGATCGATAAAGATATAGAAATTGATATTTCTTTCCCGGGCAGGAAGAGGCCGGTTAGAGTGCGGGGGAAGACAGCCTGGGTATATGAGATCAAGCGCCCGGATAAAAAAAAGACCGGCCATTTTGAGGCGGGGATCAAGCTATACACCGTAGATAAAGGCGATGAAAACACGCTTTTGAAATATTATTGCGAGCGGATGGTAGGCACTCTCAGCCAGTACATGCATCTTTGAAAATATTCTTGTGCGCGCGTCAAAACTGTGCTATAATTTTTTATAAACAAACGGAGGAATAGGAGGTACGATAGATGGGAAACATCGCGAGTATTATAGGCGGCGGAATAGCGATGGTCCTTGGAATTCTTGGCCTTACGTTATGGTGGGATCCTTTCCTTGCCATTCTAAAAGGCAGCGTCCCTGTCCTTCTGCTTTTAGGAGGATTGATCTCATTGATAGCGGGTATGAGTGAGATCAAAGAAGCCTCAAAAAAAATAAAAAAGAAAAAAAGTAAAGTGTTAGGAAGGTAGACTTAACGAAGCCGGTAAGTAAGGTTAATAGCGCGATTTATAAAAATGCACTCATAGCTAATATTCGCTTTTAAGCTCGCCTACCAATACCCCAACAGATAGTTGTGTCCTTCAGCTAACAACGCAATATGTAGTGGTTCAGCTTGACTTTCCTCACTTTTTGTGGTATATTTTTTTGTACTTAGTCTTTATTTTTTAATCTATAAATCTTCTAGGAGGGCGGTTATGTCGGAATCGGATGTAAAACTGAATATTTCTGAGAATGCCAAAAGAGTTCTCGAGAGAAGGTATTTAAAAAAGGACCTGCAGGGAAAAATAACAGAGACACCGAAAGAGATGCTTGAAAGGGTAGCAGGCAATATAGCGCAGGCCGATGCCGCTTATGATAAAAGAGCGGACTTAAAGAAAATAAAAGAGGAATTTTATTCCGTCATATCAAGGTTTGATTTTTTACCTAACAGCCCTACCTTGATGAATGCCGGCAAGGACCTTCAGCAGTTGAGCGCCTGCTTTGTTTTACCTATTAGAGATTCCATGGAAGGCATCTTCGACAGCCTTAAATCAGCGGCACTAATTCATAAATGCCTCACTCCTGAAACTTTGCTATCTACGGAAAAAGGATTAAAACGATTAAAGAAAATAAGGATAGGGGATAAAATTCTAACAGATGAAGGGTATTTTAAGGTAAAAGACCTTTACGAGAACAAGGGGCAGATTGTATATGAAATTTCGACAAACAGAGGTTTTATTATTAAAGGAACCTCGGAACATAAGCTTTTAGCCGTAAGCGAGAACGGTGATTTTATATGGCGAGAAATAGGAGAGCTTAACGAAGGTGATTGGGTAGTCATGCAACCCCCCGGGCGATTATTGGGGGGGGACGACAGCCTGCCTGCTTTTAAGCCCAGCATGAGACGTCAAGTAAATTCAGGCTGTTTTAAAGCCCAAAAGGTCAAATTCTTAAGAAGATTGACTCCTGAATTGGCCGAGATGATCGGGGTTTACATAGGCGACGGTTCAAATCATAGAGACGGAATAAGATTTTCGGTTGGCAAAGATGATGATGAGATGGTCCAAATTATTAATAGATTATCAAAGACCGTCTTTAATAAAAAAGCGAGCGTATCTTCTACAGCAAACAGAGGATATGAGGTTGCAATCTTAAGCATCTTAGTTAAAAAATGGTTTGAGTTTTTAGGTATTACCAAGCCTTCCTCAAGAAAAGCCCACATTCCAGAGATTATTTTTGGAGCAACCGAAGAAATAATATGCGCGTTTTTAAGGGGATTGTTTTCCGCGGATGGTTGCATACGAAAAAGCGGTCATATAACATTGACGACTAGCTCCAGAGTCCTTTCGGAAGAATTGCAGTTTCTTATGTTCTATATCGGCGTACCTACACATAGAAGGCATTATAAATCTACGGACAGTTATCAGATTTCTATTTGTACGAAAGAGGGATTTATTAATTTCAAACAAAAAATCGGCTTTCTACTTTCCAGAAAAAATGAAAGATTGGCAGGCATAAGTCCGGAGGATATCTTTAAAAGGGGAGAGGTCATCCCGAACCAAAGAATTTTAATTAAAGACTGGTATGCAAAACTCGGTGACCGCGAAAAAAGGTATGAGGCGCGGCTATCTTTTGATGATATTTTAAATAGATTTTCTGAGCCAAGAGAAATAAGCAGGCAGAGAATCACGTCTGTCTTGGAAAAAAACAAGATATGCCCGCAATTTTTGGAGACTCTCTTGAATAAAAACTATTTCTTTGTTGGAGTTTCCAAAGTTAACCCATTAGGGGTAATGGATACCTATGATATAACTGTTTCTGGCAGACACACATATCTGGCTAATGGATTTATTACTCATAATTCAGGCGGAGGGACGGGATTTTCATTTTCGAGCTTGAGGCCGAAAAACAGCGTAGTAAAGACGACGGGAGGAGTCGCGAGCGGTCCGGTATCTTTTATGAAAGTATTTGATGCGGCGACTCAGGCTGTGAAGCAGGGGGGTACTCGTCGCGGAGCTAACATGGGTATATTAAGGGTAGACCACCCCGACATAATGGAATTCATCACTTGCAAGGAGAACAGTAAAGACATAACAAATTTTAACATCTCCGTGATGATCACCGATGAGTTCATGAAGAAGGTAGGGGAGGGAGGTACATATTCTCTTATCGATCCTCACAGCAGAAAAAAGGTGGGTGAGCTCAATGCGAAAGAGATCTTTGAAGTCATAGTCAAGATGGCATGGAAAAACGGAGAACCGGGAATTATATTTTACGATAGGCTGAATAAGGACAATCCCACTCCTAAGATAGGGTCTATAGAATCCACCAATCCTTGCGTCATCGGGGATACCTTTGTGTCGACGGAAAAAGGACTGATGAGGATAAAAGGCCTGGCCGAACAATATAGCAACGGCGGCATAGATATCTTTACGGATGATAGAGCCTTAGACATCCTTTACGGCGGCGGAGAATCCGGCAATTTAGCGGTAGAGACAAAATCAGGCCTTTCTTTGAATACGATTTCGCGGGCTTTTAAAACCGGAATAAAACCGGTGTTGAGGATTACAACGGAATCCGGTTATGAATTGGCCGCCACTCATGACCATAAGGTTATGACGCCTGATGGCTGGGTTAAGGCTGAAGATCTAAAAGAGGGTGAGGATCGGGTACTTATTCAGTCAAATCCGGGCCAGTTCAATTCTGATGATGAACTTCCTTTTGAGGTTCAAAATGAATATATAGGAGAGAACGGAAGAGCATACAAGCTTAATCTTCCTAATAAATGGTCAAAAGAATTAGGCCGGATTTTAGGTTGGCTTGTCGGCGATGGATGGTTGAGGGATGAAGACAAGAATCGTCGGGTAGGTTTTACGTTTAGCCGGAATGATAAGGAGATACTTGATTACCTTAAGCCTATTATCAACAGTTTCTATGGTTATGATATTAAGGAAGTGCTCCGGGAAAACGGCGTTTACCACCTTTCGTATCATAGCAAATATTTTGTGGAATTCTTTAAGAATTTAGGTATTAAAGCGTGGAGCTCAGAACATAAAGAAGCGCCCGAGTCGATTTACACTGCACCGAAGGAAGCCGTAATCGGATTTTTACAAGGCCTCTTTACTGCTGACGGCACAATCGGCATACAGGATACAAAAGGTGTAGCTTATATTAGATTGACGGCTAAATCTCAAAAACTTTTGAAAGATGTCCAACTATTACTCCTTAATTTAGGGATAAGGTCAAGAATATATAACAGGTCAAGGCAAGAAAGGACAGGTTTTGAATATATTTCAAAAGACGGAAAAAAGAGTGTCTATAAACTCGACGGTATATGTTACGAATTGTCAATCTCCAGAAATGCAATACTTTTATTTCTGGAGAAAGTAGGTTTCTTAGGCAATTCTCATTCCTCGAAAATAAAAAAATTATTGGCAAGAAATTATCATGAAACGTCTTTTGTTGAAAAAATAAAGAGTGTTATACCTTGTGGTGAGCAGGAAGTGTTTGATCTTACCGAACCGGAAACTTTGACTTTTCTCAGCAATGGTTTTATTTCCCTCGATTGCGGTGAACAACCACTTTTAGCTTATGAAAGCTGTAATCTGGGCTCAATCAATCTATCTCAGATGGTCTCGGGCGATAAAGTAGATTGGAATAGGATGGCCAGAACAGTCAAAGTGGCAACGCGTTTCCTGGATAATGTCATAGATATGAATAAGTTTCCTCTCTCGATAATCCGTGAGAAGACTCTCGAGAACAGGAAGATCGGCCTGGGCGTTATGGGTTTTGCTGATATGCTTATAAAATTGGGGATTCCCTATGATTCCGATGAGGCGCTCAAGAAGGCTGAGGAAATAATGAAATTTATTCTGGATAAGGCCCGGGAGGCCTCCGAGGCACTGGCCGAAAAGAGAGGCGCATTCCCCAGCTTTGAAAGAAGCGTATTTTATGAGAGGAAAGACAAGCCGCTGAGGAACGCTACGCTTACTACTATTGCTCCGACGGGAACGCTGAGCATAATAGCCAATTGCTCAAGCGGCATAGAGCCGATCTTCGCGGTATCATATGTAAGGAATGTGATGGATAACGATGAGCTTGTGGAAGTGCATCCTCTGTTTCTGGAGATGGCCAGGGAAAGAGGGTTTTATTCCGAAGAGCTTATGAAAAAAATAGCGAAGGCGGGCAGCGTACAGGATATTGACGAAGTCCCCGCTGACATCAAAAGGCTTTTCCGCACTTCTCTGGATATTGATCCGGAATATCATATAAAGATGCAAAGCGCTTTTCAACGCTACACCAATAATGCGGTATCAAAGACTATAAATTTCCCGAACCAGGCTACCGTGGACGATGTAAGAAAAGCCTATATGCTTGCCTTTGATAAGGGCTGCAAGGGCCTGACCATTTACAGAGATAAAAGCCGTGAAGAGCAGGTGCTTAATATAGGAAAGGTGAATAAGGAAACCGCGGCCATGGAAGAAAAGGCAAGGGCCGTGACTCTAAAGCCTAAGCCGCGCGGGCCGGTCACATTCGGCACCACTACGAAAGTAAGCACGGGATGCGGAAATCTATACGTCACTATAAATAACGATGAAGCAAATAAGCCTTTTGAGGTATTCATGCAGATGGGTAAGGCAGGCGGATGCGCAATGAGTCAACTGGAGGCTATAGGGAGATTACTTTCCCTTGCGCTTAGAAGCGGCGTTAACTCGGGCTCGATAATAGATCAGCTTAAAGGCATACGCTGCCCGTCGCCGAGCTGGGAAAAGGGAGGCGGCAGGATATTCTCTTGCAGTGATGCCATAGCGCGTGTCGTAGAAAGGCGTATGTCCGAGGCAAAAGAGCTGACAAAGAAGCTTGAAGAGGGCATAAACTATATAGATCCACCGGCTGAATCAAAGGGATCAACCGCAGGCGCTCAAGCCACTAAAACTAAGGCCAGGACCGGAAACGTTGTAGGGGTGTGCCCTGATTGCGGAAGTGCGCTAAGACACATCGAAGGATGTCAGGTCTGCAATGCATGCGGTTTTTCCAAGTGCGGATAAGGTGTACGGGGGTATAGGTTGAAAAAATTATTGTATGTTGTGCTGGACGGAGTCGGAGATCTTCCTATAGAAGCATTGGGCAATAAGACGCCTCTTGAGGCGGCTTATACGCCGAATATGGACGGCCTTGCCGCGGAAGGGAAAGGTGGCCATGTGTATACTGTAGGAGAAGGCATAGCCCCTGAATCTGATATAGGAGTCATCAGCATACTCGGATACGATGCGCGTAAATATTATACGGGGAGAGGCCCGCTTGAGTCATACGCAGAGGGGCTGGAAATAAACGACGGAAACCTGGCGTACAGAGTTAATTTTGCGACAAAGGATCCCGGAAGCGATAAGATAATCGACAGGAGAGTGGGCAGGAATCTGACTACCGAGGAAGCCACTTTACTGGCGGGAGAGATAAACAATAAAGTGAAGTTGGCATCTGTGCCGGCATCATCGTTCATTTTTAAAAACACTATCGGACATAGGGGTGTTCTGGTCATCAGGAAAGAAGGCGGCAAGCTTTCATCAGAAGTGACTAATACGGATCCGGCCTATGGGAAAGAAGGCGTTTTTGGTGTTGCCAAGGCGGAATTTGAAAATGTGTTACTTAAATGTGAGCCGACTCCGGAATATAAAGATTCAGAAGAAGCGAGGTCAGCGGCGCTCCTTACGAATGAATTTATTGAAAAAAGCACTGCTGTCTTAAGCGGATCACCCATCAATAAAACGAGACAGGAAGAAGGCAAGCTTATTGCCAATCTCATCCTTTCTCGAGACGCTGGCGATAAATTGCCGAAGTTTCCCCCGTTGAACGAATTATTCAATAAAAAGTTCGGATGTTTTGTGGAGATGCCTGTGGAAAGAGGTATTGCGCTTCTTACCGGCATGGAAATAGTGGACCTGCCTCTTCCTTCAGGAGACCTTAAGAAGGATTATACGCTGCGCGCCGCAAAGGTGCTGGAAGCCATAAAGGATTACGATTGCCTCTACATACATATCAAAGGGCCGGATGAGCCCGCCCACGACGGGGATTACGGCAAGAAAAAGGAATCGATAGAACTGATCGATAAATATTTCTTCGGAGAGATCCTTCCAAAGCTAAATAAAGATGAGACCGTTATAGCGATCACCGCGGATCATTCCACGCCGTGCAAGATCAAGGCGCATTCCGCGGATCCTGTGCCGCTTTTGGTAGCAGGCGGCGGGGTATCGCCGGACGGCCTTAAGGCATTCGGTGAAAGCGAATGCCTTAAGGGCAGTTTGGGCAAGATGATAGGCCCTGAGATCGTCCCTTACCTCATGAAACTTCTATAGGGTCAGTTCCTCACACTGCATTCAGAGAATATTATATGACGTATAAGGCATTTAATATTAAAAATATATTACGAAATCTTAGATATATTTTTAGATGGTGGCATGGATATATAACCTTGGATAGACCAAAAATTATTGGATATCCTTCTAATAATGCTGCAGCGAGAAAAAAAGAGATCGATAGTTTTAAATATTATAGAATAAACGTCATTGACTATAAGATTGATGTAGAAAGATATAATACATATATGAAGAAAGCTAATTATGGAGTTTTTGCAAATTATTTCAACGGGGGAAAAGGCAAGATATTCATGGAAAAGTCACTGGAGCATTGTCTGGCGGCAGACTTTTTGAATTTATCAAAAGACGATATATTAATTGATATTGCTGGTGGCGGTTCACCCGCTTCCGATATTTATAAAAAAATTTATGGATGCACTACATATAAACAGGATTTACATTATCCGGCAGGATTGCATAATAACATCATAGGAAGTGATGCTGCTGCTATGCCACTTCCGGATAATTTCGCTACAAAATTGTCACTACACTGCTCTTTTGAACATTTTGAAGGCGATGCCGATATAAAGTTTATTAAAGAAGCACATAGGATTCTCAAGCAAAAAGGAAAAGTGTGCATATTGCCGTTATATATTTTTACCGATTACGCGATACAGATCGATCCGGCTATCATGCCTATTGAGGATCTGAAAGACGAACAGGACACTATAATTTTCTGTCGTAAAAACTGGAAAAATCGGTTTGGCCGCTATTACGATGTGCCTCATTTTGTCAAAAGGATTAAAAATCATTCTAAAGGTTTTGATCTAAGGATTTATTTTGTTCAGAATGAGAAAGATATCGACAGTTCTTGTTATGTAAAATTCATTCTGATGCTGGAAAAAGAATAAAACAATTCCAGCGCGTTCCGAAATCGTCCCTTACCTCATGAAGCTTCTCTAATAGCGTTGCGCTTGATATTATTAATATCCCCCTCGATCCCAAAACACATCGTGAAACTTCGGTCATTGCCTCAAAACACGCTCCGGATTTGGACAAAACTAAGGTCGTTCGACCGGGGAACCCTCCGGAATTTCCAGCATCGTCAGTGCGGGGTCAGTTCCGGTCTCCCTCGGTCTCACTCCCAAGTTTTGTTTCCAAATCCTCCGCTATGGTTTTGAGTCAAGTGACTGAACTTTCACTATACATCTATTTCGCTCGATTATCTTGGTTTGGTTCTCGGTTAGCGGTTAGCGGTTCTCGGATTCTTTTCCCGAAAACCGAACACCGAAAACCGAAAACCGAATTACAAGCGTCTCACGAAATAACAAACAAGTCGAGAGCACATACGATATATGTGGAGTTCTGGTGGAGTAAGCGGGTATCAACAATATCAAGATTGACGTTACTAGCATATTATGATAGAATTAAATCCCTGATAGGAGGGGATATGAAGGTAAAAAGGGCGCTTGTAAGCGTCTCCGACAAGACCGGCCTTGACGAATTCGTAAAGGGCATTGATTCACTCGGCGTTGAGATAATCTCGACGGGCGGTACGGCGAAGTTTATCAGGAGCCTGGGCGTTGAGGTGAAGGATGTCTCTGAATTTACCGGCTTTCCCGAGATAATGGACGGCAGAGTAAAGACCCTCCACCCCAAGATCCACGGCGCGCTTCTGGCGCTCAGAGACAATCGCGAGCATATGGACCAGGCCAGGAAGCACGATATAGGCCTTATCGATATGGTCGTGGTAAACCTATACCCCTTTTCCGATGTGATCTCAAAGCAGGGCGTTGCCTTTGAAGAGGCTATAGAAAATATAGACATAGGCGGCCCTTCCATGCTGCGCAGCGCGGCGAAAAATTTCAGAGACGTGGCGGTTATCTGTGACCCTGGCTTCTATGCAAGCATCCTGGAAGGGCTTAATAATGATAAATGCTCTTTAAGCGAGGAAACATTACTCGGATTGGCAGTAAATGTTTTTAACAAGACCTCAGAATACGATAGAGCGATCACCGGATATCTGGAAAAGAAGAGAGCCATGACAAACGCCTCTCCGGAAATAATCTTTCCTTCGGAGAAGAATATAAATCTGGCAAAGGTCCAGGACTTGCGCTACGGGGAAAATCCGCATCAGAAAGCGGCGTTTTACCGTGACCGCACGGCAGGGGATCCTGTTTCTCTGCCTTACGCGGAACAACTGCACGGTAAAGAGTTATCCTTTAATAACCTCCTAGACTTGAATGCGGCTCTTGAGACCGTGATCGAATTTGAGGATCCGGCTGTATGTATAATAAAACACAGTACGCCCTGCGGCGTCGCGGTTTCAGAAGACGTTAAAGAGGCGTTTTTGGGCGCCCTCGATTGCGACAGGATGAGCGCTTTCGGCGGTATAATAGGTTCAAACAGGCAGATCGATGAATCTACGGCAAGGGAAATAACGAAGGCGGGCTTTATAGAGTGCATTATAGCGCCGGGCTATGACAAGAAGGCAATAGAGGCACTTACGAAAAAAAAGAACCTGCGTATCCTGAAATTAGATATCAAAAAAGCACCTGATTCTAATGGCGGTCCGGATATAAAGAGAATAATGGGGGGAGCCCTCTTGCAGGAAAGAGATACTACGGACGTCAAACAGGAAGATTTAAGAGTAGTCACAAAGAAACAGCCATCGAGTGATGAGATAGATTCGCTTTATTTTGCCTGGAAAACGGTAAAGCATGTTAAATCTAACGCGATCGTGTTATGTAAAGATAAAAAGACTGTCGGAATAGGCGCGGGCCAGATGTCGAGAATCGATTCAGTATTAATAGCAATAAGAAAAGCAAAGGATAAGGCCGTGGGTTCTGTCCTGGCCAGTGATGCATTTTTTCCTAAATCCGATTCCATAGAAGCGGCCCGCAAGGCCGGAGTAAAGGCTATCATACAGCCCGGAGGCTCGATAGCCGACCAGGAAGTCATCGACGCTGCGAATAATGCCGGTATCGGTATGGTATTTACCGGCATAAGGCACTTCAAACACTAAAATGACCTACCGGGAATCCCTCTCATATCTTGATTCCTTAATAAACTACGAAAAAAAATCCGACTTTGATTACGTAAAATCCATGAAATTGGAGAGGATGAGATCGTTTGCCCGGCGCATGGGCGATCCCCAAAAAGACATAAAAGCTATTCATGTAGGCGGCACCAAGGGCAAGGGTTCAGCATCTTCTATGATAAATTCTATTCTTATGGAGGCCGGCTATGAGGTAGGCCTTTACACGTCCCCTCATCTATTTTCGTTTAGAGAAAGGATGCGTGTAAACGGCGGGCCAATAGGCGAAGAAGAGGTAGTAAAACTTGTTGATGAAATGAGGCCCTATATAGAGCAGATGGCCAAGGAAGGAAACAAGCCTACCTATTTTGAAGTCTGCACTATGATGGCTTTTTTATATTTCAGATCAAGGGATGTAAGGCTTATTGTGCTTGAAGTCGGAATGGGTGGCAGGCTGGACTCTACCAACATAGTAAACGCGATGGTCTCCGTAATCACCCCTATCAGTTTTGATCACACTCAGTTTCTTGGCAATACCCTTAAAGCAATAGCGTATGAGAAATGCGGTATAATTAAAAATAATGCTGTGACTATAAGTTCTTGTCAAAAAAAAGAAGCGATGGATGTTATAGGGCGAATCTCCGTCGAGAAAAAGGCCCGGCTCCGCGTGGTAGGTAAGGATATAATTTTTGAAATCATAAATTCAGATATTGACGGACAAAGCTTCAGGCTATTTACCGGATACCGGGAATATGCGCGGCTTGCAGTCAAGCTATTAGGCGGTTTTCAGATAGAGAATGCGGCAGCAGCGGTTGCCGCGGTAGAGGAATTAAGTGTGTACAATATATTTATACCGGAGGATGTCATAAGGGATGGACTCGATAAAGCGCGGTGGCCGGGCCGGCTGGAGCTCGTACATAAAAAGCCGTATGTAGTCGTTGACGGGGCGCAGGATGTCAATAGCATCTCAAGGCTTAAAGAGGCCGTGAAGGATATCTTTGAATATAAAAAATTATTTCTTATATTTGGAGCCATGCAGGACAAAGATATAGACGGAATATGCCGGCAGTTGCGCGGGATCTCGTATCACATAGTGACCACAAAAGCGAAATCCGGACGCGCCTGCCCGCCAGAGACGATCAAAGAAAAGATGTTGAAGTGTGACAGTAAGCAGGACGTTGTAACTGCGGATACCGTAAGCGAAGCCGTAAAAGAATGTATCGGTTCCGCGGAACCGGATGACCTTATCCTCGTAACCGGCTCGTTGTATGTAGTAGCAGAGGCGATGCAGGTTTTTGCTGAAGTGGATTTTTCAGCATCGACTATAAAGCAATGTTGATATCCACTACGCTCAACAAAGATTCCACACATGTTACATGTTCTCTCGAATCGTTTGTTATTTCGCAGAGACGCTTGTCCGGCCCCAGCGAGGCCGGACTTCGCTCGGCACCCCGCCAAGGCGGGGACGCTCTGCTCAATAAACAAACAATTCGAGAGCACATTTAAGATGTGTTAAGTTTTGAATAGGAGATTTAAATGAAGAGTTCTAACGATGACACAATCGTTGCGGTAGGGACGCCGGTAGGCGAAGGCGGGATAGGTATCATACGGCTGAGCGGCAGGGACTCTATAAAGCTGGCCGATAAGATATTCGTCTCATCAGGCAGCGCGAAGCCATCACAGTTTAAGACTCACACCATACACTATGGACATATTGTCGGGGTAGATGAAGTGCTGTTGACCGTGATGAGGGCTCCCAAGACATATACTAAAGAAGATGTGGTGGAGATAAACTGTCATGGCGGCATGACTGCCTTAAGGGGAGTCCTGGAGATCCTTGTAAGGCATGGCGCGAGAATAGCGGAGCCGGGCGAATTCACAAAAAGAGCGTTTTTAAACGGAAGGATCGACCTGGCGCAGGCCGAAGCCGTACTGGATATTATAAGGGCTAAGACGGACGCGGGCCTGAGGGTATCCGTAAATCAGCTTAACGGAGAGCTGTCACGAGAGATCGATCTTGCGCGAAGCACTATTATTGATATATGCGCGGAACTGGAAGCCGCAATAGATTTTCCGGATGAGGATATTGAGGTTGGGACAGCCAAAGGCCGGCTTAAAAAGATCAAAGCAGTAAGAGGCAGGCTTGAAGGATTAGCAGGCACCTATCATGACGGCGCTATACTAAAGGACGGGATCACAGCTGTGATATGCGGGAGGGCTAATGTAGGCAAATCAAGCCTCATGAACCTGCTTCTTAAAAGGGATAGGGTTATCGTCACACATATGCCGGGAACGACCAGGGATGCCATAGAAGAGCTTGTAAGCATAAAAGGAATACCTATAAGGCTGGTCGACACAGCCGGCATAAGAAAGCAAAAGGGTGCAGCCGAAAGGGCCGGCATGGACAAAAGCCGTTCTTATGTATCGGATGCTGATTTGATATTGTGTGTTTTAGACGGAAGCAGGCCGTTGAACAAGTATGACAAAGAGCTTCTTAAAAACGCTGACGGAAAATGCGCTATTATCATCATAAACAAATATGATCTTGGGCTTGCCATGAACATAAAAGATATAAGAAAAATATCGAAGGGCGTACATATTATTAAGATATCATGTCTTGATAAAGAAGGCATTGATAGATTAGAGGACGAAGTGTATAATAAAGTCTGGAACGGCGGCGTTCGGTCTTCGCATGGATCGATGCTCAACAATATCAGGCATAAAAGCGCAATAGATAAAGCTATTGACGCTTTGGCCAGAGCGGAGGACGCGCTTAAAAAGAACCTGTCAGGCGAATTAATATCTATCGATATAAGGGAGAGCGTGAATTCACTTGGTGAAATAGTGGGCGAAGTCTATAATGACGATATCCTCAATGTGATATTTTCGAAATTTTGCATAGGTAAATAACAGGGAGTAAAGCCAGATGGATAAAAAAAGAATCGAAAAAGCAGTGAAGATGATACTTGAGGGCATAGGAGAAGACCCCGGGCGGAAGGATCTTCTCGAGACGCCCAAAAGGGTGGCTGAGATGTACGAGGAGATATTCTCCGGATTAAATGTGGATCCGGAAAAGCAGCTTGAAGTCCTTTTTGACAAGGAGCATCACGAGATCGTCCTCTTAAAGGGCATCCCGCTATATTCTGTATGCGAACACCATCTCATCCCGTTTATAGGAAAAGCTCATGTAGCATATATACCTAAAGGGAACAGAGTCACCGGGCTGAGTAAACTGGCGCGAGTGGTAGACATTCTTGCTAAGAGGCCCCAAGTCCAGGAGAAATTGACCACCGAGATAGCTGATATATTGATGAAAAAACTTAAACCCCTGGGCGCTCTTGTGGTAATAGAGGCGGAACATCTATGCATGAGTATGCGCGGCATAAAGAAGCCCGGCATAATGACGGTCACAAGCGCTGTTCGCGGAATATTCAAGGAAAACCACAAGACCCGCGCTGAGGCATTGTCCCTTATAAGGGGGTCATAAATAAGCGACAGCCTGTCTTGGAAAAAGGAGACGCGGGAAGATAAAACCAAAACAGGCTGCCAGGAAAATAATCCAACCCGGGAAAAGGAGGCGAAGGGAGAAAACCCGAGCAAGATTATTTTTTGTTATTCAGTTTTTGTGAAAATCCAGATAGAAGAATCACCCCTCCTTGATTTATCGATCATTATACCCTGATCCCTTAACTCGGAAAATGTCTCTGCTCCAGCTCCTAATAGGCCCTTCTCAAGAAAACCATCATTCAGGTCCAAAGAAAGAGAAGATACTACCCTTATCGACAGGTGTATCTCCGCTCGAGTGATCAAGGCGTGTGAAGTACCTAAAAAAATCAATAATACCGCTACGACAATCAATCCGATCAACGCGTTCCTTTTCATCGCCATCATCCCCCTTCTCACTTTTTGAGAGGAGGCAGAGAGTGTCGGCCGAAAATAAAGAAACCTATTCTTCACTCAAAAGAATAGGTTATTTCGGGCTTCGGCAACTGACTACCTTCTCGCTTTCGCGAATTAGGCTCTAAAGTTTTGCGCCCCACCCTTTCGAATGGTTTGCCTTTCTCGGCTTCAAAGCATTGTTCGATTGTCGATACAAGTATACCACGCGAATGCGACAAAGTCAATGAATTTTGTGTTAGTATTTCAAATAGTCAGTTTAATATTTTACATGCTTATTTCTTTATGATTTTTGTTGACTGATATTATTAAAAGTAATACAATCTAATTATAAATAACATGACTTGTTATTTATTGAGGAGGCCTTTAAAAAGGAGGAGACGAGATGAAGAAAGCAGTATTGATTTTGGGGATAATTGTTATCTGTGCATATTCTACAGTCGCAATGGCTGAATCCGTTGACGCAATAGTGCCATTACAACTGACTATTCCGTCACAATTCGGCTTCACGCTGGATAAGTATGCGCATGACTTCGGGACCGTCAATACAGGCTCTGGCGCGGAGGTAACAATAGGGATTTTCTGCCGTTCGAACCACGGCCTTGTTTGGCACATGGGAGTACAAGCAGACCCGTTCACTAGCACGACGAACGATATCATGCCAAGTGATCCCGGATTCAAAATGGCGGCATGGTCATGGGCCGAAGATCCGGATGATGCGGCTCAGGGTACGTTCAAGTATGAAGGCCCTATTCCCAGCACGATTATGTATGACTTCTATGATTCTACGGAAGCGGAGGGCGGAGACCCGTTTGTTCCTATGACACTTGGGTTATATGTTAACGTTCCTTCGGCTCAAGCGTCAGGTCTTTATACAACAGACCTGATCATCACAATGCACGAATAATAGCTCGGGCACTGTTAGAAACAGATGTTGGAATGGGGCAAGTACTACTTGCCCCATTTCTTTAACCCAAAAGTTAGGAATCAAAAAAGGTTGATTATTTTCTTGACATATAGGCTCTGATATGATATAGTTGTTGTGAGGCCAAAATAAAGGCCTTTTTATGTTCGCCTTAACTAACGACCTTTAAAAAGTGTTTAGTGACGACATAAAAACGGAAAAAACGAACAAAAAAAGGAAAAGGGGGTGACAAAGATGAAAAAGCTAATCACGCTTTGCGTTACCGC
>JADHVZ010000021.1 GCA_016783745.1 Candidatus Omnitrophota bacterium
TACATGCTTATTTCTTTATGATTTTTGTTGACTGATATTATTAAAAGTAATACAATCTAATTATAAATAACATGACTTGTTATTTATTGAGGAGGCCTTTAAAAAGGAGGAGACGAGATGAAGAAAGCACTATCGATGATGCTTGCAGTAGCCGTTGTTTTTGGCTTTTCTGTTGCAGCATACGCTGCTGATTTCACGGTCAATGTACCGCTTTCAGTAGCAATTTCCGAGATGTTTGGCTTTACCCTGGATAAATATTCACATGATTTCGGTCTTGTGAATGCGGGAGCAGGAGCTGAAACAAATATCGGGATATTCTGCCGATCGAATCACGGCGTAGTATGGTACATGGCCATATACGCGGATGAATTCGAAAATGCAGCTGGCGACACCATTGACAGTAATCCTAACTTCTGGATGGCAGCTTGGACATATGCTGATCCAGCAAGCGAGGAGGCAGACGGAACATTCGTATTAGATGACGATCCAGTGCCTACAGTGGAGTCTGATTTTTATCAGTCGACCATAGCTGAGGGTTCGGATGCGTTCATACCGCTAACACTGGGACTCTACCTGTCTGTACCTATGAGCCAGCCGTCGGGTTACTATACCACTAATCTGGTTCTTACAATGCACGAATAATACCCCGAGTACTGTTAGTGGTTGAAGTTGGAATGGGGCAAGTAATACTTGCCCCATTCCTTTTCCCTAAAAGTTAGGAATCAAAAAAGCTTGATAATTTTCTTGACATGATCGCACATTTGTGATAAACTTGTAATGAGGCCAACAAGGCCTTTTTATGTTCGCCTTAACTAACGACCTTTAAAAAGTGTTTAGTGACGACATAAAAACGGAAAAAACGAACAAAAAAAGGAAAAGGGGGTGACAAAGATGAAAAAGCTAATCACGCTTTGCGTTACCGCGTTATTGGTTGTGGGAGTAAGTGCTGTCAGCTTCGCTGACGTTATTGCCACGTCAAAAGACGTTGTAGCTCATCTTCCTGTCGACTCTACGTTCGGAATGGAAATTTGGGACACTCAGTTCGACCAGTGGATACCAAATGTTATTTCGGGCGGAGGCGGAACAGGAAGTCTTAACATTTTCGCTACATCCAATCATACGATACCGTGGTATATTAACGCGAGTTCCGCGGGATTGGTCGGTGAGTACGAAGCAGTTCCGGACACTCTTCCTGTAGCACTAAGCACATTTGACGGAGGTGTTGGTTTAACAGGAACAGTAGTGACGGATCTAGTACTGACAGGTGCAGAACAGTCTGTGTATTCGGCTGGCGCTGGTGAATATCCTTGCGCGGGTTTGGAGATTGGCGGCGTATTCGCTGTTACATCTCTATCGACCACAAAGCAAGACTTATACACCGGTACTATCACACTTACGATGACTGAATAATTCAGACATCATGAGCTAGTGGTGGTATGATGAGTAAAGACTTACGAGGCCTCGGGCGTCTTTCAACGTCGTCCGGGGCTTTGTTTTAAAGGAAGGACAAGATGAGGGCGAATATCATACAGGCAGCGATTACGCTTATTCTTATAATCAGCTGTTCGCGTGTTTACGGGGATAACGTTGCGCATGATAAGGAAGTAAACATTCGATTTGCCGTAGATTCACAGTTCGGGATGGAGTTCTGGGAAGATGAGCTGGACCAGCAACTTCCACATGTTGTACCCGGAGGTAATTCATCCGGAAACATACATTTATTTGCTTCATCAAATCATACACTGCCATGGACTGTCAAAGCCAGTTCTGCTGGTTTAAAAGGAGAGAATAATGGCAGTAGAGATGTTATCCCGGTTAAGATGAGCACATTTATAAGCGAGTCTGATCTTAAAGGAATCTTTGTACAAAATATAGAGCTCAATGAGCAACCTCAGACAATCTATACCTCAGGCGAGGGCGAATCCCCATGTAGTGATCTTCCGATCGGATGCTCTTTTTTTATTGAAACAAGCAATACCACCAAAGAAGGCGTCTATAGCGGCTCCATAGTTCTTACCCTCACAGAATAGCTATTTCATTCCGCTTGTTAAGTGTTAAAAAAGTAAGTATTATTTAGTTGACATTCTCGTATCTATGTGGTATAATTCTTATGAAGACCAGAAAGAAGGTCTTTTTTAACTCACCAATAATAAAGGTCTTTAAAAAGAGTTAAAAAACCGGAAAAAGAAAAAAGGGGGTGACCTAGATGAAAAAGCTAATCGCAATAACCATTGTGTTAGTGATGGCTTGTGGGGTTGCATACGCACAAGCGACAGACTCGGAAAATATTGCCACATCGGTCAATATTACTTCAGAGTTCTCTATTGACATTAGTGCCGCAGTTGCTGATTTTGGCAATGTTGCACAGGGGGCTTCTGCCGCAGCCGGCGTTACTATAGGAGTGACTTGTTACGCTAACACAGGTAACAGCTGGACAGTCAATGTAGCTGGTGGTGCACTGCTGCACACAGATGCGGTAACAACCATACCAAGTGACCCAAATCTAAAGCTTTACGGATTTAAAACGGCCGGAGATGGCTCAGTGTCGCTTCCGTATACGACAGCTCAAGCGCTGCCGTCAGTAGCAGCTAACATTTATGCTTCTGCTGCCGATGATACAGGCCAGGATACGTTTAACCTGGAGATACCGGCAATGACAGTTCCTGCTGACCAGAAAGCAGGTGCATATAGCACGACTGTTACATTAACAATGACCGAGTAATAGATCTGCTGCACAGCAATTGCTTTTTGAAAACTAAAAACTGAATATCGACCTCAAACTGGCACCAGTTCTAACGAACTGTGCTGGATTTACCCCGTTAGAAAGCTTACAAAAAGCAGGTTCCTATACTGGGACCGTTTCTATCGGGGTAATTTTTTTTGTCTCATCTAAGGCCTCTTGACAAAAGATTATATTATGGTAAACTTATACTTAGGCAAATAATTAAGAGATAACTATATAGAGTTGAAAGTTAAAAAAGGGAGATAATTATGATGAACGCAAAAACATTGCGAAAGGGGTTGTTTTGTCTCTATTTGATGCTATGCCTCGGAACCTGTAAAATAGCGTATTCTCAAAGCCAGATTATAGAAAATGCCACAGCGACAGTCATGATCAACTCAATATTTACGATGACTATAAGCCAACCGAGCCTCAATTTTGGAAATGTTAACCCTGGACCGGCTACGACACCCACCCGGGAATTTTACGTTTTTAGCGAAAGTAATAATAATAACCTGTGGGAGTTGAGTATCAGCCTTATGGCTCCGCTGACATCAGATACGTCTACTATCCCTAATGAAAATTTCAACTGGTGGGGATGGAGTACAAACGGAAGCGGGACATGGGATGGAGGCGACGGCAACCTTGATACCATATCCCACACTTTTTATTCAGCGGATAACGATGAGTGGATAACTTCCGCCCCGATCCAGCAAAGCCTGCAGTTCAACGTGGATATCCCCGACGGTCAGGTTGTCGGAGTATATACTACATCTCTCATTTTAAAAATGAGAGATACTGTGACATATCAGGAAATCGAGGAGATCATTTACGTGACCGTTGGCGTAAATCCAAGCTTTACTTTTTCTGTGCACCCTCCAAGCCTGGATTTTTCCTCTACTTTGCCGGGAAACACAACCGAAACAAAAACCCTATATCTATCATGCTCTACCAATAATAATACTTCGTGGAGTTTGAATATGAGAGTTATATCTGAGCTGACTTCCGGGACATATACTATCCCGAACGAGGCCTTCAAATGGAACGGAAGCTCACAAGGGACAGGGATATTCTATCCCGGAACAGGATTAGTAAGTACAACGGCATTTACTTTCTATGATGCCGCGCTTGAGGAATACGTGACATCCGCCCCCATAGAGCTATTGCTTAATTATTACGTAGAAGTGCCTCAAAACCAGGTCGCGGGATCTTATACGACAACAGTCGTGATGACGATGACCGAATGACGAAGATGTAATTCTTTTAGGAGGAGCTATGGAAAAAAAAGTATGTGTTATTTTGATCGCTATTATCATCGGCTTTTTATATCCGCGAGCAGCAGAAGCTATTTTTACCCTTGAGCTCAATCTGACTACTGTCAGTTTTGACAATATGAATAGCGGCCCTGCCGGCAGCTACAGGGATGATGTCCCTCCCCAGGGGCTAGAAGTGGTCTGCGCGAGCGATCAAGGCAATGTCTGGTCGCTGCTTATAAGAAATGACCTTCCGCTCACAAATACCGCGAATCCCGCTTCTGCGATACCGGATGAAAATTTTAAGTGGTATGGAGTGAGCACAAGCGATCCCACTAATGCGACACTTGTGACTATACGGGAGGATTTTAGCGTTGAGAAAACAGTATATGCCGGGGCTGCAGCCGAAACCAATACTACTCTAATGATGAAATTTGAATTGACCGTGCCTCCTCTCATGCAATCAGGGGAATATACGTCAAATATAGTGTTCACATTGACCGAATAAAAAAAGGAGAATGCAATGAAAAAATATACGCTATTATTTATTGTGCTAAGCCTGTGTTTTTTATTTTTTGAATCGGATGCTTCCGGTTTCGCGTTAAACATCAGCCCCCCTAGTTTTCATGTCAGCGTGAATCCGGGTGAGTCCGCAAGCGGGGCAATAACCGTTCATAATAGAGGCGAGGGTGAGATCGGAATTTTAGTCTATACCCAGGACTGGGTCTATAATCCGGACGGGAGTAAGACGTTTCATGCCGCCGGCACCACACCGCTTTCCTGCGCTAAATGGATACGTCTTTTTCCTAAAAAGTTTAAGCTGGAAGCGGGAGGGCAGATGGCGGTTCAGTACACGGTAACCTTGCCCGAAGATGCCAAGGGCGGATATTACGCCGTTATATTTTTTGAATCAGTTTCGCCAGGCGCGGATGACAAGGATCAGGGTATGATGGTGCGCTTTGCGGGACGGCTGGGAACTATCGTATATTTAGAGACTGAAGGAAAAAGCACTGCAAGCGGAGTCGTTGAATCCTTCACGGTAACACCGCCGCGGTCAGATAAGCCGCTTGAAATGGTTTTATCGTTCAAAAACACGGGAAACGTATATATCGGCGCCGAGGGGACGTTAAACATTATTGACGCGGATGGAAACGTCTACGCTAAACAGATATTTGACCCTATAAATACCCTGCCCGGAGAAACAAGAGAGGCGAAGACAGAATGGCTCGGTGAGCTTGATGAAGGGACTTATTATGTAATAGTCACTCTTGATATAGGGATCGATGAACCTATTGTCGAGGAGAAGGAAATAGTGATCTCATCCGGAGGGATCATAGAATCGGTATCGATAGATACATCTTCCGGAGTCCCGTCTTTTTCTGTCGCGGTAAAGAACACCGGGCAGCTGAATATAGATGTCGGCGGTTCTATCGAAATACTCAAAGCCGACGGCGGACCGGCGGCAAGCTTGACACTCAAAAAAACACTGATAGCTCCGGGGAAAATGCGGGAACTTAAAGCCGATCTCGATGAAAAGCTGCCGCAAGGATCATATAAGGCAAAGGCCGTTATTTCCATCGGCGATAGAGAACTTACTAAAGAGGAGACATTTACCGTAAAATAAAACCACACGCCGGCCGCCATAATATTATAATTTTCTCGATCAGCGCGAGGGAATAGTTGGGAATGAGAAAAAGAGACGCAATCATACTTTTAATTATAATATCTTTTTTCTTTACTCCCCGGGCCGCAAGTCCTGCCGATGACATATTTTCTGAGTCTGAGCAGCCGGAGAGCATGGAAGAGGTGTCTTCAAAAATCAGATCGTCCATGCCTAGAGCGTCATCTCAATATGTCGATAAAGTCGCAGAGGCTGTTTATTTAATAAACGAGCTCAAAAGAGAGATAGATCTTACACGGCAGATCTTAGGGATTAGCAAAGAGGACGAAGGCCTTGATGATTATATTCCTCCGGTCGTTATCAGTAAACCCCGGGAAGTGATTCCCTCGTACGCTAAAAGCCCAAAAGCCGTGGAATTTGTCAGAAAGATAACCGGCAAACAGCCCACAGTCTTAGCCCAAAAGCCCTCAAGCGAAGAGAGTGGTATCTCCCGTGATGATATGAGCGATACCGCGGATGCTATAAGCAGGGAAGAAGCCGGCAAGACAACGACTACCCCTTATCCGCAGCCAAAAAGACTTAACGTCTACACCAAGAAAGAGCTATGGCCGGACATGAGAAGTGTAGTGATCGAGAAGGAGCAGGAAGTGCTTGTTCCTGCGAAGGGGCTAAGGCGTTTCATGGTGATCGAGCCCAGTATGTTAACCGCTCAGAGGGTCGGCGATAAGATCAGTGTTACCGGCGTAGGCCTGGGCAGAACATATCTCCATATCTGGGATGTCGAAGGCCGGCGTACGGTCAAGTTCACAGTGACTCAAAAAGGATATAAAAAATATACCACGGCGAGAAAGAAGGCAGTGACTGCCCGGCAGATGGATTCTTTTAAAGCTAGATATTCCTATGATCAATACCGTTTTGATTCTTCTTCGGAAACGGCAAGCAGGGCTTATATGTACGAGGAGTATTATCACCGTCTGAATATCACCGGCCAGACACCATGGGGCAAGGCGAGTTCGCGTCTTCAATATGAAGGCCGGTCTCCGTCAGGAGACGCGGAGGATACCAGCGACTTGACATCCTGGGATTTTAACTTGACAGGAGAAGATATAGAGCTTTCCATGGGAAATGTAGGAGCCTATTTTTCAGACCTTACCCTGCCTCGCACCGGGTACCAGGGGGTCCGGTTTAAAAATCCCGATAGCGAAAAGGTGAACTATGACCTCGTATGGGGGGCAAGGGGAAACCGGATGTGGGGTTATAGAGTATTGGAATGGGATACCGCAAATTACTTTTACGGCGGAAGGGCACAAGTCGAGCCGGCAGATTTTATACATTTCAATACCACATACATGCGCGCGGCTGAATATGCAGATGAGGCGGCGGATTGGGTGGTTGCCGGGGGCATGGGGCTCAATTTCTTCGATGATGCGATCGAGATAGAAGCTGAGGCAGCGCGCAACAAGAGCGCGGCAACAGAACTACACAATCACGCGTATCGAGTGGATACTACGATCGATCTGGAGGATTATGACCTGACCCTCAAAGGGAGTTATAAAGATGTGGATCCTGATTTTAGAGTTGTTACCGGGACTACTGCTCCTGACGTCGGGCGTTTAGGGGTCTATCTGGACGCTGATTACAGTCCGTTTAAATACCTGCGCGTTACCGGTGAATACGATGCTTTCCGCAATAGATATAACTTCAATGCCGCTGAGACTCAAAGATATAATCATGACTGGCGCAGTACAATTGATTTTAGCGCGGGAGAGGATACGAGGTTTAAGTTTATGTTCTGGAATAGAAATCGTGAGGGTGAAGCTACTCCGATGCGCGGCCATGGAGAAACGTATCAGGTCTCACAACATTTACCGCTTGCGGAACCGTTCAAGTCAATGGACATGAGCTTCCGGTACGAACCCACTAAATATAAAAACCTGAATGACCTTACCCCCAATTACAGAGAGAGAAAATATACCACAGCCATGAGGATGAATGTAGTAAAAAATCTTTATTATGATCTTTCGCACAGCTGGCATTATAGAAAAATGACGGAAAGCGCCGAACACGGGCTGGTAAAGAGCTTTGGCACCGGTATCTTCTATTCCATGCAGATCCTGGATAGTCCGTTTTACGGTTCCGGGAGTTTAAGGTATAAGAAAGAATATGGCGTTATAGACAATATCACTCTTTCCTCCGGAGAGAATGCATTTACAGGCCAGGGCGAGATCAAATACAGGCCGTCTAGTGAATTGGAGACTTACCTGCGGGTGAATTACCGCCGGGTCCGCGGAATCCTTGACCATAGCAAAAGCAGGCAGGAGACGCGCATTTACGGAGGCGGCTCATTCTATTTTGATAGTACATTGCGTTGGGGTTTAGGCGGTTCTATAGAAGGCTTTATTTTTGAGGACTTAAACGGCAATGGAGATAAGGATGCCGGCGAAAAGGGATTTGCCGGGATCGACGTATATGCCGGTGAAGATCACGCGACGGTCACCGGGCCCGGCGGAGGATTCGAATTTAGAAGCATCAAAGGCTATGAATTACCCGTCATGTATGATCCCAGGATGCTGCCGGATGGATATAAATCCACTACGCCCAATCCGCAGACTGCCATGCTTGAGCACGGGATAACTCAAGAAGTTTATTTCGGTGTTTTAGCCGTTGCTGAGATCTCGGGAATAGTATTTCACGATATAAATATGAACGGTGAGTTTGATGCAGATGATGAAGGTGTAAGGGGAGCTCTTCTTGCTCTGGATGACGGGCTTATGGCTATAAGCATGGCAACGGGCCATTTCAGGCTGGAAGAGGTCAGGCCGGGCAAAAAGACGCTCACTTTAGATCCCACATCGCTTCCCCATCATCTCCTTTCGCTGAAAAAAGTAAAAAGGGATATAGAGGCCGAAGGCGGTAAAAATTACGATGAGAAGTTTCCTCTATACGCGTTACGCACGATCGTAGGCGCTATATTTATTGATGACAATAAAAACGGCCGGTTTGATACGGACGAGGAAGGTGTGCCGGATATTGTGGTACGGTGCCGGGATTCGGCAACGCTAACAGACAATAAAGGCGGATATTTTTTGAAGAAATTACCCGGCGGGAAACAGGAAGTGGCCATTGATGTGGAGAGTATCCCCTCCCAGTATGAACTTGCGGTATCTTCGTCTCGAAACATAGAACTTCGCATAGACGGCGAGATCAAAAAAGACGTTAATTTCGCGGTGAAGCGAAAATAACGCAAATCAGAAATTCGGTCTTTTTCCCCGGTTTGATTTCTTTATCCTTTTACCCTTGCGCGCTCTCTTTCTGTGTCCCTTTGCCATTATATTTCCTCCTTGCTTTAATGCGGGGATTATAATATAATAAGAAGACTAAATCAAGATAAATTTACGATATATGCGAGAATTCATACTAGATAGTAAATTTAATATAATATTCATCATAATAATCGCCTGGTTTGTAGCTCAGTGCCTTAAAGTCCTGCTTGGTGTATTCAGAGAGAAGAGATTTAACTTTAATTGGTTTGTGGGTACGGGCGGTATGCCAAGCTCACACGCGGCCGCTGTTTCGGCGATGGCCACCTCCATAGGAGTTCACAACGGAGTAGATTCCCCGTTGTTCGCAATAGCTATGTTGTTTGCTATAGTGGTTTTGTTTGACGCTCAGGGTGTAAGGCGTGCAAGCGGTAAGCAGGCCGAGCTGCTGAATAAGATCCTGGATGATATATATTGGAAAAAGAGGATCAAGGAAGACAGGTTAAAAGAACTCTTAGGCCATACGCCGGTGGAAGTGATTGCCGGTACAGCGTTAGGTATATTAATTGGCCTGTTTTTTAGTCCTTAAATTCGGAGGATATTGATTAAATGAAAAATAGACTGATCATCGCCGGTATAGCTGTTGCAGTGCTTATAGGATCAAGCCTTCTGCTGATCCCAAGAAAAGATCCGGCGTCCGTCGCGCCGGCAGTAGCCGAACCTTATCAAAAAGCCGATGACCCTTCACTGATCATGTTTGGGAAGGCCAAAAAATTTGAAGAAAAGGGAGACCTTCTTTCCGCCAAAAAAATATACAAAAAAATACTTACAAAATTTCCAGATAGCGGCATAGTAAAAAATGTGAGGGAAAGATTATACAGTGTGAATATGGGCATTCTTTTTTCTCCGATCCCGAACGAAGACAGCGTATTTTATGAAGTAAAGCCCGGGGATACGCTGACTAAGATCGCCAGAGAGTTCGGCACGACGGTGGAGCTTATAATCAAGAGCAATAACCTGTCCAATACCGTCATAAGGCCTATGACGAGGCTTAAGGTGTCGACCGCAAAGTACAGCATTCTTGTGGATAAGTCCCAGAATATGCTCATGCTAAAGTCCGATGAAGAGGTTTTGAAGACATACACGGTATCTACCGGGGCGGACAACGCTACGCCAACGGGTACATACAAGATCAGGAATAAATTGATCGATCCCACATGGTACAGGGCCGGAGCAATAGTGCCTCCGGAAAGCCCTGAGAATATATTGGGGACAAGGTGGATGGGGTTCGACCTTGATAGCTACGGCATCCATGGGACAACAGATGAATCAACCATCGGTATGCATATCACAAAGGGCTGCGTAAGGATGAGGAACAGCGAAATCGAAGAGCTCTATGCGATAATCCCGGTGGGAGTGGAAGTCAAGATAATAGATTAAGGCATTGTCAAGATGAACGGGAGCGGGTTAGAATTCGAAAGGTCCATCCTTGAGCTTGAGAAAAAGATAGAAGAGCTTAAGAAATTGTCATCGAAGGAGAAGATGAACCTCTCCGGAGAGATAAAAAAGCTCGAGGAGAAGCTCGAAAAATTAAAGAAGGATGTATACGAGAACCTTACTCCATGGCAGCGTGTTCAGATAGCCCGCTATCCGAAAAGGCCTTATACCCTTGATTATATAAACGCCATCATGACGGATTTCGTAGAACTTCACGGCGACCGCTTTTTTAGCGATGACAAGGCCATGATCTCCGGGTTCGCTAAGTTGAACGGGCATAATATCTGTATCATCGGCCATCAGAAAGGACGGGATACAAAGGAGAATCTGGAGAGAAATTTCGGCAGCGCGCATCCTGAAGGGTACAGGAAGGCGATGAGGGTGATGAAGCTTGCCGAGAAATTCGGTGTTCCCGTAGTATGTTTTATAGATACCCCGGGCGCCTACCCCGGCATAGGGGCTGAAGAAAGAGGGCAGGCGAGTGCGATAGCTTGCAATCTTATGGAGATGTCCGTGTTGGAAGTGCCCATTGTCGTCGTTGTCATAGGGGAGGGCGGTTCCGGCGGAGCGCTTGGCATAGGTGTGGGAGACAGGATCTCTGTTCTGGAAAACGCCTATTATTCTGTCATATCACCTGAAGGCTGCGCGTCAATACTATGGCGTGATAGGGTAAAGGCGCCTCAGGCCGCTGAGGTTTTGAAGCTTACGGCTAATGATCTTTATGAATTCGGCATTATAGATGATGTCATAAAGGAGCCTCTCGGAGGCGCTCACAAGGCTCCGGCAGTTGCGGCTAATAATATTAAAAAAAAGGTATTAAAGCATATCGATGAGCTAGTTAAGTTTTCCAAGAAAGAGCTTATTGAAAAGAGGTATGAAAAATTCAGGAAAATGGGTATTTTTGAGGAGGGCGTCAGGCCCAATGATCCCGACGGAAAAAATCACGAAAAAACTTGATATTCCCAGCGATATAGGTTATATTAAAAAAGTGAGCAGAGAGATACTTGCGCACCTGCAGCGTTTAAAAGTGGATAAGTCGATCCAGTTTGACATAAGGCTGTCTTTTGAAGAGGCGCTCAGAAACGCAATAGAGCACGGCAATGATTACAAGAAGGACCTTTCCGTTGCCGTTGCCTATGAAGTAGATGCGGAGAGTATAGAGATAGAGATAGAAGATCAGGGAAGGGGCTTTGACGTAAAAAAAGTCGCAGACCCCAGGGACGAAGAGAATATTATGAAGGAAAGCGGAAGGGGAGTTTTTTTAATATATAAGCTAATGGACAAAGTCCGTTATAATAAAAAAGGCAATAAGATAATAATGAGTAAATCCCTGAAAAACGTTAGCGGAGGGCAAGATGCAGATTAAAGTGGAAGAGAAAAACGGTATTAAGGTATGTTCTGCCGAAGGTGATATCGACATAAATAGCTCGCCTCAGGTCAAAAAGGCATTTGATAAGCTGGTGCAGGCAAGGAGCGAAAAAGTGGTTATAAATCTGCAGAAAGTCGCGTATATCGACTCCTCCGGCCTTGCAACTCTTGTTGAAATACTGAAAAACTTTAAAAATGCCGGCGGTAAACTGAAGCTTTGCAGCCTTTCAAACAAAGTGAAAAGCCTTTTTGAGATCACTAAACTCGAAAAGCTTTTTGACATAAAAGATTCGGAAGACGAAGCATTACAGACATTTTAAAACCAACAAGCGGGTATTATATATGGGGAATATATTTGAGAATATTGGCGGGGGAGTAATAGGTACGGGCCGGCGCATAATAGATGTGCTGGCTCTTTTTGTCGATGTCCTTTACTGGATATTTGTAGGGCCTTTCAAAGGGAAAGCGGCGAAGCGGGAAGGCATCTTTGAACAGATGCTCTTTGTCGGGGTAAAATCGATCCTTATCGTATTTTTTGTAGGGCTGTTTACGGGGATAGTCATAGCGATGCAGACAGCGCCCCAACTGGATTCGCTGGGCGCGGTTATTTACGTAGCAGGCCTTGTTGCCGTATCCATAACAAGGGAATTAGGCCCGGTGCTTACCGGACTGGTCATCGCCGGAAGAGTGGGGGCTGCCTTCGCGGCCGAACTCGGCACTATGAAAGTCACTGAACAGGTAGAGGCCCTTGAGGGCATGGCGCTGAATCCGGTCAGATTTTTAGTAGTCCCGCGTTTTCTTGCTTTAATAATAATGCTGCCGTGTCTTACTATCTTTGCTGACGCGGTCGGCATATTCGGAGGATACCTTATAGGAGTTTTCAATCTGAACATAAATTCCGCGCTGTACATAGACACTACATTCAGGTTCCTTACGGCAAAAGATGTGGTTACGGGAGTCATAAAAAGCGTTGTGTTCGGCGGAATCATCGCGCTGATAGGATGCTATTACGGGCTCAATACCCGCGGAGGAGCGGAAGGCGTCGGAAAAGCGACGACGACAAGCATAGTCTCAAGTTTTATTCTTATAATTTTGGCCGATTGTGTTCTAACGGCCGTATTTTTCTTTTCTGATATGTAAATGAGCACATAACTTATGGAGCCCTATTTATTAAAGTTGCGACATAAGTTATAAGTGCGAATTTATTGCGAGGAGCGAAGCGACGAAGCAATCCCAGATTGAGATTGCTTTGCCTCGTAGGATGTGGCAAAATTCTATACTATAATTTTGCCACACTCGGCGAAGTTAATTCGACCACATAACTTACGTCACAGTTTTGTTTGATTATAGTTCCGTAAGTTATGGTCTCATTAAGGAGCGAGCATGGGAGAAGTAATAATCGATATAAGGAATGTATACAAGAAATTCGGAGACCGGCAGATACTTTCCGGTGTAGACCTGCAGGTATATAAGGGGGAGACCCTGGTCATAATGGGGGGTTCGGGCTGCGGCAAGAGCACGTTGTTACGCCATATGACAGGAGCCATAAAACCTGATACCGGCAGTGTGTATATGCGGGGACAGGATATGGGAGAGCTCAACGAAGACGGGCTGGACGCGCTCAGGAAAAAATTCGGGATGCTGTTTCAATCCGCGGCCCTTTTTGATTCATTGAACGTGCGGGATAATGTCTGCATGCCGTTAAGGGAGCATACTAAACTCGATGAAAGTATAATGAAGATCATGGTCAAGATGAAGCTCGAGCTGGTGGGCTTGAGAGGGTTTGAAAACCTCATGCCCGCGCAGCTTTCAGGCGGCATGAAAAAACGTGTCGGGCTGGCCAGGGCCATTGCCATGGATCCGGAGATAATTTTTTATGACGAGCCGACCACAGGGCTGGACCCGATAGTCGCAAGCGTAATAGATAAATTAATATTAGACCTCAGCAATAAATTATCCATAACAAGCATCGTCGTCACTCATGATATGAACAGCGTATTCCGCATAGCTGACAGAATAGCGATGCTTCATGAAGGCAGGATATTACAGGTTGGGACTAAGGATGAAATCAGGAACACGGATAATCCTCTGGTCAAGCAATTTATAAACGGTGAATCAGAGGGACCTATAAATTTCTTTATGGATAGTGAAGGCTATTTAGAGGAGCTTACAAAATAACAATAGAGAGGTGCAAAATGCCCAGAAAAAACATATCAAGTGAGATGAAAGTAGGCGTGCTGATAGTCGCGTGCATTCTGATACTGGCCGGGTTTCTATATAAGACCGGCTCACTTGATTTCAAGAAAGAGGGTTATGAGATAAAGGTTTTGTTTAATGTCGTTGCCGGCGTTACGAAAAGCGCCCCTGTCCGTCTGGCCGGAGTAGAGATAGGCCAGGTCAAAAGTATAGATCTATCCTACGAAAAAAGTACGAAAGTGGAAGCTACGCTGTGGATAGAGAAAGGCGCTAAACTAAAGCAGGATTCAAAGGCTTATATAACCGCCCTGGGCCTTATGGGTGAAAAATACATTGAGATGACAGCAGGCGCTGACGACTCGCCTTTTTTAGAACCCGGAGGTACTTTGTACGGGGAAGACCCTCTTGAGTTTGATGCCCTGGCGAGAAAAGGGGAGAATATAGCGGACGCGCTTGAAGAGACCCTCGACAATATCAATAAGCTTGCTCAAAGCAGCAATCTTGTAGTCAGTGATAATAAGGATAAAATAGATGCCATATTCGAGAACCTTGAAATAACTACGCAGAATTTCAAGGAATTCTCTGAAGACGTAAAACGCAATCCCTGGAAACTCATGAGTAAAGGCAAATAAGGGGACGTCCTAACCCATTGCCATTAAAAAGGTTACGCCAGTAACCGGTACATTTTTGAATCCTCACATGCCAGAGCACATATGTCCACACTGCAAAAATCCGATTTACGATGAAGAAGCGCTTCTATGTCTTTATTGCGGCAATAGCCTGAGGCGCAAAATAGGGTTTATGGGCGGGATCAAGCATGTCAGCCCGACAATGGCGCTGATCGTGGTAGTAGGGCTGATAATTTTTTGTTTCATCGCACTGATAATAAGATAAGAATAAATAAACCGCTCGCAAACTCTTTCGGCAGTATAATCCGGAAATATTAAAGGATAGCCTGCCCGCCTTCGTTTATCTTGTGCGACTCGCTGAAGTAAACTTCGGCGGGCCTGCCATCCGAAGCCTGCTTCGTAAGAGACACATACACGTTGGCGAAGGATGGTGCCAGAGGGGGGAGTCGAACCCCCATGGTATTACTACCGACGGTTTTTGAGACCGTTGTGTCTGCCAATTCCACCACTCTGGCGGTATGTCATAATATAACACAACATTCCGGAATCCTCAAGCAGTTTTAGCCAGGAACGTATAAATGGTCGATTATTCCGGACAGCTCATCTGTAGAATAACATAGTTGACATAGCCATACTAACAAATTATAATATTAAATCATGAACACGTTGCGAGTCGTCGCTAAAGAAAAGGCCATTGATTTGAGACGGAAAGGCCTGTCTCTTGCCGAGATATCTCACAAAATAGACATACCAAAAAACACGGTTCAGGGGTGGGTTAAAAGGATAAAGCTCACGGAAAACCAGCTGGATAGGCTAAGAAAAAAAGAAATCGAATGCGGCAAGCGGGGCTTATCAAAGGCACTTAAGGTAAATAAGGACAGAAAAATAAGATGGCAGGAAAGTGTCAGAAGAAGGGTAGAGGAATTCAGAACTGCTCTATCTGAGAAAAGTGATGTATCAAAACTGTTGTGCGGGACACTTTATCTTTGTGAAGGAGCGAAGTATCCTGCATCCAGGCATCTTGTATTCGGAAACTCTGATCCGAGAATGATAAAACTTTTTCTGAAATTATTAAGAGATAACTTTTTTTGTTGACGAAAAAAAATTTAGATGTAGAATTATGCATAGATGCGATCAAAATGGTGAAGATCTGTGCAGGCATTGGTCTGGTTTGACAAGAATACCATTATCTAAATTTTATAAGCCTTACAGAGACAAACGTACAAAAGGCAGGAAAACCGAAAATAAAGATTATAAAGGTATATGTGCTATAATATACTTAAGTACTGATTTGCAATATGAGCTCCAATCGATAGGGGAGTCTCTATATTCTTAGATATAGTGGGGCTGTAGTGAAGCGGGATCACACGACAATGGCATTGTCGGATCACGGGTTCGATTCCCGTCAGCTCCACCATTTTTTCGGGCGATAGGATGAAATAGTATATGACGATTAAAACAGAATACGCGTTTAAAGGGATCGAATCAAAATGGCAGAAGCACTGGAAAAAGATAAAATTATTCAGCGCGGATCTATCTAAATATAAGAATAAGTACTACTGTCTTATGATGTTCCCGTATCCGTCCGCTTCTCTACACGTGGGCCATGGCAGGAATTATATAATCGGTGACGTTGTAGCCCGGTATAAAATAATGAAAGGTCTCAATGTGCTTACGCCGATGGGCTGGGACGCTTTCGGCCTTCCTGCGGAAAATGCCGCGATCAAAGGCAACGTCCGTCCTCATGTCTCTACCGGGAGAAATATTACGACAATGAAGAGGCAGTTGGCCCAGTGGGGAGTAGGTTATGACTGGGATAAGGAAGTTAATTCTTCCAAGCCCGAATATTACAAGTGGACCCAGTGGATATTTTTACAGCTTTATAAAAAAGGGCTGGCTTATAAGAAAAAGGCCGCGGTTAACTGGTGCCCTTCCTGTAATACGGTATTAGCTAATGAACAGGTAGTGGACGGCGGCTGCGAAAGATGTGATACAAAAGTCACGCAGAAAGAACTGGAGCAGTGGTTTTTCAAGATAACAGATTATGCCCAGCGATTATTGAAGGACCTGGACAAGCTGGAGGACTGGCCTGAGCGCGTAAGGATCATGCAAAGGAACTGGATCGGAAGAAGTGAAGGAGTCCGGATCGAGTTTACGGTGGTCGATAGCGATAAGATACTTACCTGCTTCACTACTCGAGTCGATACTATATGCGGGGCTACATATATGGTACTTGCTCCGGAACATCCGTGGATAGGCGAGCTTATCGCGAGTGCGCCGAATAAAAAAGAGATCATGGCATTCGTAGAACACGCAAGGTCAGAAAGCATGATAAAACGCTCCCAGCTGGATGTCGAAAAAGAAGGCATTTTTACCGGAAGGTATGTAGTAAATCCGATTAACGGTGAGAAGATACCTCTGTGGATCGCCAACTATGTCCTTATGGCATACGGGGCCGGCGCGGTAATGGCGGTTCCGACGCATGATGAGCGCGATTTTGAATTTGCCAAAAAATACGATCTTCCCATGAGAGTCGTAATCGATGATCCTGAGTCGCACCTTGAAGTCTCCGCTATGAGCGGGGCATATATCGACGATGGTATAATGATAAATTCAGGAGGGTTTGACGGTATTTCCAACAAAGAAGCGATGGAAAAAATCGCCGATTACATGGAATCCAAAAATATAGGGAAGCGCGCCGTGCATTATAAATTGAGAGACTGGCTTATTTCGAGACAGAGGTACTGGGGTGCCCCTATCCCTGTTATATATTGCGATAGTTGCGGTATCCGCCAGGTTCCGGAAAGTGACCTGCCTGTACTCCTGCCGCAAGATGTTGAATTTAAACCGCACGGGGAGTCTCCTCTAAAGACAGTAAAGGATTTTGTCGAAGCAAAGTGCCCTGAATGCGGTAAAAAAGCCCGCCGGGAGATCGACACTATGGATACGTTTGTCGATTCAAGCTGGTATTATCTGAGATATCTTTCATCAAAAAACAATAACGCGGCTTTTGATAGTAAGATAGCCGATAGATGGCTTCCCGTGGATCAATATATAGGCGGGGTTGAGCACGCGATATTACATCTTTTATACTCACGGTTTATTACGAAAGTACTGTATGATCTTAAATTGATATCTTTCGACGAACCGTTTGGTAACCTTTTTACCCAGGGCATGATAGTGAAAAATGGGGCAAAGATGTCCAAATCAAAGGGGAACGTGGTAAGCCCCGATGATCTGATAAAAAAATACGGCGCGGATACTGTCCGGCTTTATACGCTTTTTATAGGGCCGCCGGAAAGGGATGCGGAATGGAACGACCGCGGAGTAGAAGGCGCATACAGGTTTTTAAAACGGCTCTACAGGCTTGTCGTGGATGTGGTCGAAGGAAAGGCCTCAACAGACGAAAGTGACGAAGATGATGAGCAAAATAAAGATCTGACCCGCATGATACATGCTACGATCAAAAAAGTCACCGAAGACATGGAAAGAGATTTCCATTTTAATACCGCTATAAGCAGTGTCATGGAACTGGTAAATAAGATCTACCTCGTAATGGGAGATAAGAAAGTCATAACGGAGCCGGTTAAAAAAGCCGCCAAAACGGCGGTGATCCTGCTTTCGCCTTTCGTGCCGCATATTACTGAAGAACTTTGGAGCATGATGGGCGAAAGTGAAAGTGTTTTTAAGTCGGATTGGCCCGATTATGACAGGAACATACTTCAGGCCGAAGAGATCACCATAGTCGCGCAGGTAAACGGCAAAGTACGCGGACGTTTTACGGTAGCTCTAAACGCTTCGGAAAAGGATCTTAAAGACCTGATCCTGGAAGATGATAGTGTTAAAAAATGGACAGGCGGCAGATCCCCTAAGAAATTTATCGTTATTCCGAATAAGCTTGTTAATATAGTTATGTAATGAAATTTCTCACTAAACAGGAAAAATATATCGTCATTTTTTTGATAGCCGGCGCTGTTTGCGGCGCAAGCTATTCTTATTATAAAAAATCCCACCCTCCTATAGACATAAGCTTCAAAAAAGTCCTCCAGCAAGACGCCTCCCTGCAAAGAGAGCTTGATCTACTTTTAGAAGAAGCGAAATCGATCAACATAAACCAGGCGTCTTTTGAAGAGATGATGATGTTAAACGGTGTAGGCCCGGCATTAGCTCACCGTATAATAGAGTACCGCAGGCAAAACGGCCCCTTCAGGAGCAAAGAGGATATTCTGAATATTCCCGGAATAGGGCCAAAGAAATTCGAAGCTGTTAAAGAGCGCATTATATTGGAATGAACAATCCTGATGAGATAAAAAGAAAGGTTATATTACAAAGACCGTTTTTTTTCTTCGCCGTCATCTTAGCCGTTGTCATCCTGATATTCCGCGCATTTGTAAAGGAAGATAATTTTTATCCCGGGCACATATCTCATCTCATTTCAGAAGAGCCGCAACACCTCGCGATCAAGGGAGTGATAATAAGCGATCCGTCCAGGAAACAGGTTTACTTTAAGAAAGTGCAGAATTTCACACTCAGGCCGGCCCTGGTGAAGGCTTCAAAGGCCTGGTCTGCCGTTTACGGCAATATCAATATCAAGTATTATGGTGATAGTGAATTAGAATATGGGGATGAGATAGTTTTTGAGGCAAAACTGAAACCGCTTTCCGGATCTCCGGGCTACCGTGGCTATCTGACCAGAAAAGGCATATACGCAATCGCGGCGATATCTGAAAAAAACACCATGGTCGTAACTAAACGAAAGACATTGTCGATCAGGAAATATGTGTATAGGCTGAAGGGCCTGATAAAGAGTAAGATAGAAGGCCTATTTCGCGCTCCCGGGAGAGGTTTTCTGCTGGCGGTATTATTAGGCGAGCGGCAGGGGATATCCGATGAATGGAAGGACGTTTTCGCAAAGACCCAGACCATGCATTTACTGGCCATAAGCGGCTTGCATGTCGGATTAATAGCTTTTATCACGCTTTCTATTCTGGGGCTTCTTCGGATTCCGCGTGATCCAAGATTTATCCTGACTATTTGTTTTTTGATATTCTACGCGATGATGGTGGGGGGGAGGCCGTCAGTGGTAAGGGCGACTGTGATGGCGGTGATCATCTCAGGATCTTATTTGCTTAGAAGAGACGCGGATATGTATAATTCTCTAGGATTAGCGGCATCGATCATACTTCTGTTTAATCCCGACGAGTTGTTTGACACGGGCTTTATATTATCTTTTGCGTCCGTGCTCTCTATCATCTATATTACACCGCGCTTGAACAAGATATTAAGCGTTGATAATATAAATATGGAAGGTTATCCGGGCAGGATCCTGTATTATTGCTTATCTTTGGGCTCCGCCTCACTTGCAGTATGGCTGGGGCTTCTTCCTCTGATCTCTTTTTTCTTTAATATAATATCCCCTGTTTCATTAATAGTGAATATTCTGGCCATACCGCTTTTGTTCGTGATCATTGCTCTATCGATAGCCGCTCTTGTCTTTCAGCCGATTATCTTTTTTTTGGGAGCGCTATTTAAGGAATCTACCGAGCTATTTATTATTCTGCTTTTTTCTTTTTTGAAATTCGCCTCGGGTCTGCCGCTGGCCTATTTTGAATTCAGCATAAAAAGCCTTACTGTCATCCTACTATATTATTGCGCGCTCTTTTTAACGCTTAATCATATTAACAATATCGCGAAACGGACAAAGGCTTGTTAAGAAAGTGTGAAAAAAGTTTGAAAATAACTTCAAATCGAAATACCGCGATTTTTTGCGCCTTCTATTGACAATGCAGGCCGCGGTGTGGTATACTACCCAATGTATTAAGGGGATAAAAAGCATGTTCAACGATAACTCTGAAAAAAGGAAATTTGAGCGTATTAACTCGACGGTACCTCTGCAATATAAGAAATTGAAAGAGTTGTCAGAGGGGACAGTCGGCGCGATAACACAGGATGTGAGCGAAGGAGGGGCGAAGTTTCTCGCGAATGAATTTCTTCCTTTGGCTACCCGACTGGTAGTGGAACTTTTTTTGCCTGCGCAGCCCAGACCCATCAAGGCAATCTCAAAAGTCGCCTGGATCAGAAAGGCCCCTTCCGGCAATCAATATGAAATAGGCAATCAGTTTTTAGATGTAGGGAAAGACGATAAGGGCCAGTTGGCAGAATACGTAAAGAGGACGCAAGAGATAACACCTTAATGTCAAAGACGTTAACAATAAGGGCAGCTCCCGGATGGAGCTGCCCTTTTTTATTCTTGATAAATGATATAGTAGTGTTATAATATTTGAATTATGACTAATGTAGAATCCGTAGTACTGGGTGTTATTCAAGGAATAACTGAGTTTTTTCCGATCAGCAGTTCAGGCCATCTGATCGTATTTCCGTATCTTTTGGGATGGCAAGAGCATCCCCTTGCCTTTGACATCATGCTGCATTTCGCTACTTTTTTCGCGGTTTTGTTGTATTTCAGAAGGGACTGGATCAATATTCTGCGCGAAGGTTTTCTAAGTATACGGGAGCGCAGAATAGAGGGAAACGAACACAGAAAACTTTTCTGGTGTATATTTCTTGCAAGCATACCGACTGTTATCTTCGGCAGCATGGTAGCTGAAGGCGCGGAATATTATTTCAGAAATCCCATTCTGGTCGCGTTGATGCTTGGTTTATTCGGAGTCATCTTATATATCGCAGAGGCGCGCGGCAAAAAAAATAAATCATTAAAAGATATTACATGGCAGATCGCGTTATTGATAGGATTTGCCCAGATGTTCGCTATTATCCCCGGGGTATCCCGCGCCGGGGTGACCATTACCGCGGCAATAGCGCTGGGCATGAACAGGGATAGTTCAGTACGGTTTTCGTTTCTAATGGGCGCGCCCATCATTTTCGCGGCCGGCTGCTATAGCATGATGGGCTTCGCTAAGATGGGCGGTCTTTTGCCCCCGGCCGTATTGATACCCGGGCTTATTTCAGCTTTTTTAAGCAGCATGATCGCCATCCATTTTCTGCTCAGGTTTGTAAAGCGGCATTCATTTACACCCTTTGCCGTATATAGAGTGGTTGTCTCAGTTATTATTGTGACTGCCCTTTTTCTGAAAGGTTGATTCAACCCATAAAGAGTATTGCGTGAGACAAAGTATATCCTCTCTATTTAAAAAAGATAAAGACATCATCAAAGGAAACATCCCCAGAAATATCATCGCGCTAGCCCTGCCCCTGATGATAGCGGCCTTACTTCAGACCACTCAAAATCTTATTGATATGTTCTGGGTAGGAAGGTTAGGTACGAATGCCATAACCGCCGTAGCAATAAGCGGAACCGTGATCATGTTTGTGTTCACACTTTCCCTGGGGCTTGGTGTTGGCGCCATGTCGCTTGTGGCCAGGAACATAGGCGCTCGCAATAAAGAAGGAGCGGTCCTGGTGGCATCTCAATCCATTGTATTGGGTATTTTGCTTGGCCTGGTCACGGCTGTAATAGGTTTTTTCTTTTCGGATAAATTCCTTTTAATGCTTGGCGCTGACAGTCATGTGGCCGGGATAGGGGCTGGTTACCTGCGCATCCTGCTTATGGGCAGCACTACTATGATCGTTCTATTTGTTGGTAACTATATTCTTAATGCAGCGGGAGATGTGGTCAATCCGATGATATTTCTCGGGCTGGCTAATATATTTAACATGATCTTGGACCCCATATTCATATTCGGTATCGGCGTTCCTAAGATGGGAGTCTCAGGCGCGGCACTCGCTACGGTGATAGGGCAGGGAATAGCCATGATGATGGTCTTAAGATTGTTGACGCGAAAAGGAGCTAAAGTAAATATAACTTATGCTAATTTGAAGATCAAACGCGATATTTTAAGGGATATGCTAAGGATCGGGATCCCCTCCTCGTTTCAAATGTTTTTTCGTACCGTGATGTATATGGCGGTTGTATCTTTAGTGGCTATTTTTGGCATGAAGGCAGTGGCCGCTTTCGGCATAGTGATGAGACTGCACATGATAATGGTTATGCCCGCACTGGCTTTAGGAACAGCTGCCGCCACTTTTATGGGACAGAATATGGGGGCCTGTCAGCCTGACCGCGCGAGGATAAGCGTCTGGACGGCTACCTGGCTTGACTTCGGAATAATGTTCGTAGTTGGTACGGTTTTTTTCATCATGCCTAAGTCGATAATATCATTTTTTAACAATGACCCTGTCCTGCTTGATATGGGCTCCGGTTTTTTAAGGATCTCGGCTTTTTTCTACTGTTTCATGGCCTTCGGTATTGTTTTAAATAGAGGCCTCAGCGGAGCAGGTGATACATTTGTGCCCATGATCATTACTCTACTCGCTTTGTGGGGATACCTTGTCCCTGTAGCCCATTATCTGGCCAAACATACATCGTTGGGACTTAACGGTATTTGGTGGGCGGTGGCGACCTCTTATGTTGTAAATGCCGTACTTACGGTTTTATGGTTTGAGTCCGGCATGTGGCGAAAAAGATTGCCCTCTTCCTGCCGATAGCATTTCTTTTTCCTTGTATATATAACCAAATTTTACTATAATTATAAGATATGGCAAAGCGAGTGGAAAGACTAAAGAGGGTATTAGGATTTTGGGATATCTTTTCCCTGGCCGCAGGGGCGATGATAAGTTCCGGGCTTTTTATTTTACCCGGAATAGCTTTCGCTAAAGCGGGTCCCGCTGTCATATTCGCGTATATAATCGGCGGTATCCTGGTCATCCCCAGCGTCCTTTCTAAAGCGGAACTGGCAACGGCAATGCCTGCGGCAGGCGGAACATATTTTTATATTGAACGAAGCCTTGGCCCCGGGTTTGGGACATTCGGAGGGCTAGCCAGCTGGTTTTCATTAAGCTTAAAAAGCGCGTTCGCACTGCTCGGGCTCGGAGTCTTCGCGCTCATCGTTTATCCGGAGGTAACCTTATTTCAGATCAAAATGCTGGCAGTGACTTTCTGCGTAATCTTCATGGTCCTGAATCTTGTGAGCGTAAAGACGACAGGCAGGATACAGGTAGTTTTCGTATTAGCGCTTATTGCCGCATTGACCTACTACTCCATAAGAGGGTTTTCCCATATAGACGTACATAGATACGTACCGTTTTCACCATACGGGACAAAGGCTGTTTTCGCCACCGCGGGGCTTGTATTTATTTCGTTCGGCGGTTTGACAAAAGTGGCCAGTGTGGCTGAGGAAGTGAAAAAACCGTCCTTTAACATACCGTTTGGTATGATCGCTGCTTTCCTGGTCGTAACTTTATTTTACGCGCTTACAGTTTTTATTACTGTGGGATTAGTGGATGGAGCAGAGCTTGCCCATTCCCTTGTTCCCATATCACTAGGTGCAAGTCAATTTGCCTCAGGTCCCGGTAGAGTGATCATGGCCTTTGCCGCGATACTAGCATTTGTGACGACAGCTAACGCCGGTATTCTTTCCGCCTCCAGGTTACCTATGGCGATGAGCAGGGATAAGCTATTGCCAAAATTTTTCTATACAGTAAATACTCGATATGGCACGCCGCATGTATCCATTCTGTTGACCGGCTTTTTTATGATCATAGTGATTCTGTTTATGGGCCTGGAAAATCTGGTCAAAACGGCTTCTACGCTGATGCTCATTTTATTTATGTTCGTGAATATCGCTGTAATAGTGATGAGAGAGAGCAAGATCCACAGCTACAGGCCGAGTTTCAGGTGTCCGCTGTATCCGTGGCTGCAGATCGCGGCTATACTTGCGTATGGATTTCTGATATTCGAAATGGGAGAGGTGACTTTAGCTATCACGGCCGCGTTTATCGCGGTATGCTGCCTCTGGTATCTGTTCTATGTGAGCTCGAGAGCGAAAAGGCGCTCGGCTATCATGCATATAGTGGAGAGAATAACCGCGCGTGAGCTGGTCAGTAACAGTTTAAGCGGGGAACTGAAAGAGATATTGTACGAGAGGGACGATATAGTCGAAGACAAATTCGACCGCCTGATCAAAGATGCTATAATAATCGACATAGACCATTCCGTTAAAGCGGATAAAGCATTTAAAGAGATCTCGCAAGCCATCTCCGAACGCCTTGATGCGGATAGCGAAGAGATATTCAACTTATTCAAAAAAAGAGAGGAAGTCTCAAGCACAGTTATTCACCCGGGCCTTGCGATACCCCATATCATCATAGACGGAAATCATAAGTTCGATATCTTGCTTGTCCGATGCAAGGAAGGCATAATATTTCCCGAAGCCGCTGAACCCGTGAAAAGCATGTTTGTTCTTATGGGCTCGATGGATGAGCGGAATTACCATTTGCGAGCTCTTATGGCAGTCGCTCAAATAGCGCAGGAAGAGGATTTTGAAAAGAACTGGCTCGCTGCCAGAAATATTGAAGAACTCAGGGACGTGATACTGCTTTCGAGCAGAAAGAGGGATTGAGGCTCGGTTTTCGGTTCTCGGTTCTCGGTTTTCGGTTCTCGGTTCTCGGTCCATGAATTTTTCTTTTCCGATAACCGAACACCGAACACCGAGAACCAAACAAAGGTTAATGCAAGGGTTAATACAATGAATAAAGAGATATTTACTTTACAAAATCTATGGGACGTGATAGTGCCTGTAGTGATCATCATCGCCGCCTTTATATCAGGGCTGATATTGAGGAAGATCATCATCTCGAGGCTGATCAGGTTGTCCGAGAAAACCCACACGCAGGCCGATGATATAGTCATAAAGGAGTTAAACAGGCCATTTATATTCTGGTGCCTGCTGGCGGGCTCGTACTTCGCAATCCGCGTCACACCTCTTTCCGATGAATGGGTCGTTATGAGTGGAAAGGCTATCGCGGTATTGGCTATTTTTTCAGTGACCGTATTTCTGGCAAGGCTGACAATAGGTATTTTAAATATGCCCGGCGGCAAGCTTAGGCAGTTTCTTCCGGATTCCAGCCTGACGCAGTCAATGGCAAAGATATTCATCTATGCGTTCGGAGTCCTGATTATTTTAAATACTTTGGGGATCTCGATCGCGCCTATCCTGACGGCATTTGGCCTGGGCGGTTTAGCCGTCGCGCTTGCCCTTCAGGAGACGCTTTCCAACCTGTTCGCGGGTTTTTATATCACTCTTTCCAGGCAGATAAGAGTAGGTGACTTTGTTAAACTCGAATCCGGTGAAGAAGGTTATGTCGTGGATATCGGATGGCGCGCGACTCGCGTGCGCATGCTTCCGAATAACGTGGTCCTTATACCTAACTCCAAACTGGCCCAATCCGTGATCACTAACTACTATTTTCCGGAACAGGAGATGGCAGTCCTGGTCCAGGTGGGGGTACATTATGACAGTGACCTGGAGCATGTTGAGCGAGTTACTATAGAGGTAGGGGAAAAGGTCATGAAAGAGGTCCGGGGCGGTGTCCCTGAATTTAAACCTTTTATCCGGTATCATACGTTTGGTGATTTTAGCATAAATTTTACTGTTATATTGAGGGCGAAGGAATTCGTTGATAATTATTTAGTCAAGCACGAATTCATAAAGAAGCTGCATAAGCGTTATAATGACGAGGGCATAGTGATCCCGTATCCTATACGGGCGATAAATAACTCACAGGAAAAGGCCGAAATCAAAGTATGAGTCTCAAAGGCGCTATTTTTGACCTTGACGGCGTGATCATCAACTCAGTCCCGCTCCACTTTAGGGCCTGGAAAAAGATGTTCGCTGAATACGGCAGGGAATTTACCATGAAGGATTACGAGGATAAAGTGGACGGCATCCCAAGGGCGGACGGGGCAAAGGCTGTTTTAACGAATATGCCTGAGGAGGAGATAGAAAAAGCCGCCGCGAAAAAACAAGGATATTTTTTAGGCTTCCTGGAAGAAGAAGGGATAAATGTTTACGAGACGACCGTAGCGCTTATTGAGGAATTGAGGCGAAATAGCGTTAAAATAGGAGTGATATCCTCCAGCAGGAATTGTTCTGGTATCCTCAGGAAGGCCGGGTTATACCTGCTTGTCGATGCTGAAATAAACGGGACGATGACTGTTAAAGGCAAGCCGGATCCGTGGATATTCGAAGAGATAGGTAAGACCCTGGAGCTAAAGTCAGATGAATGTGTTGTTTTTGAGGATGCTGTTTTAGGGGTAGAAGCCGGAAAACGGGCGAATATGTTCACAATAGGCGTAGACAGGCGCAATAAGCCGGAGCGCCTGAGCGAAGCGGATCTGGTAATATCAGATCTTAGTCAGGTAAATTATGAAAAACTGTGTAATTTTTTTAAATAGGAGATTTTTGTGGAAAAGATCCGGGATGCATTTGAGCATATAATTTCAAAAGGCAGCTGGTTGATAAAAGAGACTTCCTGGGAGCGTAATGACCAGGAGGTCCGCGAATCACAATTTACCCTGGGTAACGGATACTTATGCAGCCGCGGTGTGCTTGAAGAGATACCTTACGACGCGCATCCGGGGACCTATATGGCCGGACTTTATGATGAAGCCGGTTCTCAGGTCACTGAGATCGTTAATCTCCCGAATCCTATCAATTTTAAGCTGATCGCCCAGGGAGAGAAGGTCGGCGTTATCGCGATGGATACGATAAGCCATAACAGGGTCCTGGACATGCAAAAGGGCATTCTTAAGCGAAGAACGGTATATGCGACGACCAATAAGGAAAGATTTGACTATCAGTCCTTGAGGTTTTTCAGTATGGCGAATCCCCACATAGGTGCTATGCAGATACATTTTACGCCGCTGGACGCGGACGCGGATATAATAGTGGAGACTTTTACGGACACATCAATGACGAACAAAGGGATACTGAGCGAGGGAAGAAAGCGGCATTTTGAGGTAAATAAATTTATCAATGTAAAAAACATAGACTATGTTTGCGTGAGGACATTTCAGAGGAAGATAGGTGTTGGGTACGCGAACCATCTTACCGTAACTAACGAGGGAAAGTCATACGGCACAAGTGAAAAGATATTGCGGCTCTATATTAAAAAAGGCGAAACCGCGACATTTACGAAAATATTTACGATCCATTCCACAAGAGACCTGGGTTTCAGAGGAAGGCTTGAAAGAAGAGGCGTTGCCTCATGCGCAAAGGCCGTCAAAAAAGGTTTCGAGCGGCTGCTGGAAGAACATATAGAGGCGTGGCGCAGGAAATGGGACATATCGGATATTGACATACGGCCAGACGTGAACCTCCAGGCGGCTCTGAGGTTTAATATATATCATATGATCATATGTTCCCCTCCTGACAGCCGGTCCAGTGTACCGGCAAGGACACTAAGCGGAGAGGGCTACAGGGGCCACATTTTCTGGGACACGGAAATATTTATGCTGCCGTTTTATATTTTTACAAATCCCGAAACCGCAAAGCGCCTTTTATTGTACAGGTACAAGACCCTTCCCGCGGCAAGACGAAATGCCCGCGAAAGAGGCTATAAAGGAGCCCTTTTTTCATGGGAATCCGCGGATACGGGAAAGGAAGTCACCCCTGAGTGGCATAGAGACCTGGACGGCAAGGTCATAAGAATATATACAGGTAAGATGGAGAACCATATAGTCGCCGATATAGCCTACGCGGTGAATAATTATTTTATAGTTACGGCAGATGAGGAATTTATGCTTGAGGCTGGGCTTGAGATCATTTTTGAATGCGCGAGATTTTGGGCAAGCCGTGTCGAGTATAACAAAAACAGAGATGTTTACAGCATAAAAAATATCATCGGCCCCGATGAATTCCATATAAATGTCAGTGATAATGCTTTTACCAATGTAATGGCGCGTTGGAACCTTGTAAGGGCCGTGCAGCTGTGCAGGAATTATCAAGCGCGGGATATGAGGCGTTTTAAAAAGCTGGTCAAAAGGATCAAGCTTCGCGAGAGCGAAATAGAGAACTGGGCCCGGGTGTCCAATAGAATACCTATCCGCGTCGATAGAAACGGCATTATAGAATGCTTTAACGGGTTTTTTAAAAGGAAGTATATGCCTATAAGAGAGCTGGATCACAATTTTATGCCCACGCTTCCTAAAAAAATCTCTCCCCGGCAGTTAAAGACCACACAGTTCGTCAAGCAGGCTGATACCGTGATGATCTTTCATCTTTTGCCTGATAGCTATCCGCTTTCTCAGAGAAGAAAAAATTTCGATTATTATGATAAGAGGACTCTGCATAAATCCTCTCTCAGCCCCTCTATGTGCGCGTTGACAGGTTGGGATGCGGGTAGTTTTGATAAGGCATATCATTACTTTCTCTTTTCGCTTTACGGGGATATCGAGAATAAACACGGCAGTACGGACGGAGGTATCCACGCCGCTTCCTTAGGCGGGAACTGGCAGATGGTCTTTCACGCGTTCGCGGGCATAAGAATAAAAGGCGGAGTCCTGACCATAAATCCGTCTTTACCGCGTGAAGTAAACGCTATTTATCTTAACATAAAATTCAGAAAATGGGTGTTAGGTATAACAGTCTCGAAGAATAAGGTAAAGATACTGCCGTCCTCTAAGGATGAGCCGGCCCTTCGGATAAATATATTCGGTAAGTCCCGGGGCCTCAGGAACGGCAAGGTTTCGGTTTTTGAGTCTAAATAAGGGGGTGTGATCATGCTTAAAGCCAGGGATATTATGAGGAAGAATTTCGAGACCGTCTCTGAAAATACTGACGTCAAGAGGATATGTAATATTTTGATAAAGAACAGGGTAAGCGGCCTGCCGGTAGTAAATGAGAAGAAGAAGATCAGGGGGTTTGTCTCAGAAAGAGATATTATAAATTCGATCGGCAAATACGGCTCTCCGAAAAAAAAGGCCAGGGATATAATGACAAAACATGTTGTCCTGGTAAAAGAGGGCGAATCCGTAGAGAGGGTATCAAAGATTTTTACCAATAAACCGTTCAGATATATTCCCGTTGTCAGGAAAGGCTTTGTGGTGGGCATTATATCCAGAAAAGAAGTGATCGGCAGATTGCTTGGACAATATTATTGATAGAAAAGGAGTGATGGATGAAAACAAAGGAAAAGCTTAATATAGCGCATATGCATTGGGGATTTCCTCCTATAGTGGGAGGCGTTGAGACTCACCTGGCTATGATCTTGCCGGAGATGGTGAGGCTGGGCCACGACGTGAGCCTTCTGACAGGAAACGTTGAAGGCGTAAAGAGCAATTATGACTATAAAGGAGTTCATGTGCGCAGGACGCCTCTTATGGATCTGAACTGGCTATATACCAGAGGGTTCAGAGGGCTAAGAAAAGAGATCCTGACTATGTTCGAGGATTTCATGTATGAGTTTAATCCTCACGTGATCCATTGCCATAATATGCATTATTTCAGTGAGGTCCATATAAGAACACTGCAGCAGCTGGCTAAAGAAAGGGGTATACCCCTTATTTTGACCGCGCACAATGTGTGGGACGACCTGTTGTTTCTCGACCTTACATTAAAGATAAGATGGGCTCACATAATCGCGGTAAGCCATTATATCAAGAGGGAATTGATAGGCGCCGGCTGTAACGATAAGAAGATAACAGTTATCCATCACGGCATAGATACCGAGCAGTTCAAGGCAAATGTAAATACAAGAAAGCTGAGAGTGAAATATCCTAAATTAAAGGACAGGAGAATCATATTTCACCCCGCCAGAATAGGCCTTGCTAAGGGTTGTGACGTGAGCCTTAAGGCGCTCAGAGTGGTAAGGGACCGCTTTCCAAAAGTGCTTCTGGTCATGGCCGGATCAAAAAATATCATCGACTGGGGAGCCTCACAACAGAAGGATATAGCTTATCTCGTGGAACTTATAAAGATTTTCAGGCTGGATAAAAACGTCTTGATAGACGCTTTTACCCTGGATGAGATGGCTCAGATTTACGCGCTATCAGAAGTAAACATGTACCCTTCTTCTGTCGGTGAGCCATTCGGCCTGACCATGCTTGAGTCACTTTCCGCGGGTAAGCCCATGATAGTCACGGATGCCGGAGGAATGCCGGAGATCATACAGGACGGTATAAACGGTTTTGTTATTCCTGTTAAAGATTTTGAATCATTATCCTCGCGCATCATACAGCTTATGGCCAACGATAAACTGAGGCAGAGATTCGGTTATACGGGCAGGCAGATGGTGATGTCTCATTACACAAAGGAAATAGTCACGAAGAATAATATCGAGGTATACAAGGAAGTCTTAAGAAATAGAAGGTAAGCTCAGGATAAAGTCAATTAAGGGGGTTTCTCATGAAGATATATAAATCCGCACTTGCGCTTGCAATAGCGTTTATGATATCGGCCTGTTTGTATGTGCCATGTAGTCTGGCTCAAAGCCCTGACGTGGTAATAAAAGAATTATTCGGTATACCGCAGGCAGAACCCTATGAAGAACCCTTTACGATAAAGACCAAAACGTATACCGCAAAAACAGAGGATGGATGGGAGATCTCAATAGAGAGGTACCGGATAGAAGAAGAGGTATATGGCGTTAAGCCAAAAGCAGCCGTTATCCTTTGCCACGGATTTAATATCAACAACAAGTTCTGGGATCTTGACAGGCGCTCGTCTTTGGCGAGATATCTTACCAAAGAAGGTTACGATGTGTGGGCACCTTCCCTTAGAGGCTCAGGATTAAGCTCCAGGCCGTTTATGTCAAGAGTGAGGAGTTTAGTGAAATTTGATCTGAAGACTATACCTCATATGCTGGCAAAGACACCCTTTGATATCGGAAAACTGGGCTGGACAATAGATGACCACATACATCAGGATGTGCCCACAATAATAGAGCTGGTAAAAGAAGAATCAGGCTTTGATAAGGTGTATTGGATAGGCCATAGTATGGGCGGCATTATAATGTACGGCTATCTTGAAACAGCAGGGCAGGATGATATAGCGGGGTTTATCCCGATAGGCTCTATGATGTTTATGCCGCGTCCGTTGACACCTCATCTTAAAAGAATAGCGGACCAGAAGCCTCTTTTGACCGCATCTCTGATCATCAATACGACGATGGCCTCACAGTTAAGAAACTTTACATTTGGTATAGTAAAAAATCCGATAGAAGAACTGCTTTTTGAAACCGAAAATATGTATGGCGAGGTCTTGATAAGATTTTTCAGGTCATGTATTGACGACACTTCCGCCGGTGTAGTAACACAGTTTTCGGATTCTATAAGAAGAGGTGAGATATTATCAAGCGATAGAAGATTCAGTTATACCGGGAACATGCACCGCATCAAAGTGCCGATACTCATCATGGGCGGCGGTAAGGACGGATTTGTTGACGCCGAAGCGTTAAAGAATGTTTATGATACGGTATCATCCAGGGATAAGGATTTCGTTGTAATATCGAAAGCAAACGGTTATTCCGCTGATTACGGTCATTGCGATCTGGTGATAGGTAAGAATGCCGAGCAGGATGTGTATCCTGTGATCCTGAACTGGCTGGATAAAAGAGCCGTTAAGAGGCCTCTATTTAAAATGGGGCAATAGAAGAAGCATCAGCCATGAAAAGGCCAGTGAAAGAGTTCCTACGATAAATCCTATCCTGAACCATTGCCAAAAAGATATAGTGATATTCCTTGTCTTCTCAAGCTGGCCGATAGCTATAAGATTTGCCGTTGAGCCTATTATAGTAAGATTTCCGCCGAAGCAAGCACCGAAAAGAAGTGCCCACCACAGTATCTGATAAATCGGATTTATCGCGATAAGGCTTTTTATGATAGGTATAAAACCGGCCACCACGACCACGTTATCAAGCACGCTTGATATAAAAGCTCCGCCGAAAAGGACGATGCTGACGAGCATGTTCACACTGCCTTCAGACAGGACCTCAAGCTTATCGGCAAAGAATGAGGCTATGCCGACATGAGTCAATGTGCCTGACTGAGCGAATAGAAACAAAAAGAAAAGAAGAGTCCACCACTCGACATCTTTTTCTACATAGGCCCTCGCTTTATGCCGCCGCCACATCATCACGACACTCGCGGATATCAAGGGAGTGATAAGCAGCATAGTATTCGGTTCAAGCCCCAGGAGCATTTCCAGCCGGTGGTGTGATGCTAGAAGGGCCAGAGTCGCCCCGCAGATTATAAACCCTATCTTTAAATTCTTTTCAGCGGGCACGTTAAGCAGTTTTACAAGAAACTCATTGGACCCGAATTCTTTTATGCGCTCATCAAGCTCTCTTAAGGATTTTCTGAATATGAGCATTAACGGCCCCAGCATCATAAGAAGAGTCAGCACCATTATCGGGAAGGCGTGAGTCATAAAATTCTCAAATGTCAATGAGGCCTTTGCCGCGATCAATAGGCCTATCGGGTTGCCTATGACAGTTCCTGCCGAGCCGATGTTAGTAGCGAATACAGAGGCTATAATAAAGGGAACAGGGTCCAGCTCGTAATAGTCGCTGAACTCAAAGATCAGCATTATCATAAACATGATCGAAGTCACTTCATCGAGCATGCAGGCAAGTAAGGCGGAGGTAAATACAAGGCCGATCATGAATTTCTTCGCGGTAAGATTCGGTATGACGATGGTCCTGCTCAAAAGCCAGGAGAAGAATCCGAGCTCTTTTAAAAAACCCATCAGCACCATCATCCCAATGAGAAAAAGTATGACTTCCATGGAGGAGAACGCTATGAACTCCTCAAATGTGATAATACGCATCATAAGGAGCATGCTTGAGCCGAAGAAGGCGAAGCTGACGCGGAACTCCCAGAAAAAAAGCGCTCCGAGGATGGAAAGTGAAAACACGGTGAGGGTCGTAACCTGCTTAGTATTGAAACCGATGTTCGCCCCCACTGTCGCGACAGTGGAAGCAAGCAACACAAGCATTACGATCTTAAAAAGGAATTTATCTCTCTTCGCCATATTGCAAAGAATTATATCATAAATAAGATAATAGCAAAAGAAATATTTGATAATTGCGTCGAATAATGCTAAAATGAACAAAAATAGGGAGAGTCAGGCGCCAATAACGGCACATGTAGAAAGCATATCATCGCCCATTGATGAAAATAAGATCTTTAGCGTTAAAAATTTTACGATTTATAGGATGCCAGGCGTGGATCAGATTCGGCATTAGGAGCTGCTTTATACGTTTATTTATACGCCCTTACAAATGCAATTCTTATAAGTTTGAGGTTGATTATTTCGGATTGAAGTTTGCAGGTGATTTAAAAACTTCTGTTGCCTGGGAGGTTTTCTTTTTTGGCGCGTACGAGAAATATGGATTAATGTTAGTGCGAGATTTGTTGCGTAACAGAACTAACCCTATATGCATCGATGTTGGAGCGAACTGCGGTACATATTCAATATTTATGTCAAAATTCTCAAAGCAAGTCCATGCCTTTGAGCCCAACAAGATCGCGCTGGCCGCGCTGAAAGAGAATATAGCAATAAACGATATTAGTAATATTACCGTGCATGATGTCGCGTTAGGTGACAAAAATTGTAACTTGGATTTACATATTGCAAAAAATGCCGATACTGCGTGGTCTTCTTTTGTTTATGGCAGTAATAAGCCGATATATGGGGATCATGTGACAGTAGAGGCTGTTAAGGGGGATGATATAGTCGAGAAGCTGAACTTGCAAAAGATAGACCTCATAAAAATCGATGTTGAGGGATATGAGAGAAATGTTTTGCTTGGGCTAAAAAGGACAATAAATAAATTTCGCCCGATCATATTTATGGAATTCTCAAAATTTACTAAAAAAAGCTTTATAAATATTGACGAGTGGAATGCAATAATGAACGGCTATAACGTACATAACTTTGAAGGATATAGGCCCCTGCTTTTATTTTTTGATAGACAAAAGTACCGGATTTCAAAGTTTGATTTTTCATCTTCGGGAAAAGACTTAGAATATATTTTATGTATGCCTTTATGAAATACCGATTGATTCTTGTATAAGACAATGTTAAAATACTCCAGCAAGGAGCAGAAATGAATATTTTGATAATAAATTCAGGCAGTTCGTCTGTAAAATACAAATTATTCAACGCAAAGGATGAGAAAGAGCTGGCCAGGGGTTCTGTTGAAAGGATCGGTATCGGCAGGTCCATCCTTAAGCATATCCCCGCGGGAGGGGTAGAGATAAGGCTTGCAAGGTATATACCGGATCACGATGCCGCCATAAGGCTGGCCCTTGATTTTCTTGTGCATAAAGAACACGGGGCCATAAAGGATATATCTGAAATAAGCGCTGTCGGCCATAGAGTAGTCCATGGCGGGGAGGAGTTTTCCAGTTCCGTGGCCATAACGAGCAGAGTGATAAAGGCCGTCAGATCACATTGTAAGATCGCCCCGCTGCATAATCCGCCTAATTTGACCGGCATAAAAGTGGCTCAGAAATTACTGCCCGGCATAAAACATGTAGCTGTTTTTGATACAGCCTTTCACCAATCCATTCCTCCAAGCGCGTATCTGTACGCTTTGCCTTATAATCTGTACGAAAAAGACAAGATAAGAAAATATGGTTTTCACGGCACTTCACATAAGTATGTTGCCTTTAGAGCCGCCGAGATCCTGGGGAAACCTCTTCGGAAGCTGAAATTAATAACCGTCCATCTTGGAAACGGCTGCAGCATAACCGCGGTTGAAAATGGCAGATCTGTCAATACAAGCATGGGCTTTACGCCCCTTGAAGGGCTTGTAATGGGTACCCGTTCGGGAGACATAGACCCGGCAATAGTCTTTTATCTTATGGCCAAAAGAAAACTTACAGCCCATGAGGTGGATGACCTGCTTAACAAAAAAAGCGGCCTTTTAGGCATGTCCGGCGTATCGAGCGATATGCGTGATGTATATAAAAGGGTCAAGAGAGGGGATAAAAGGTCTAAGCTTGCCTTTGAGGTATTCATTAACAGGGTCCAGAAATATATAGGCTCGTATGCGGTAGATATGAATGGAGTGGACGCGATCATCTTCACTGCGGGAATAGGGGAGAACCATCCTCCGACAAGGGCCGCTGTGTGCAGGAAGCTCTCTTTTCTGGGACTTGCCATAGATCAGAAGAAGAACAATTCAGCTAAAAAAGAGAAAGTCATTACAACGGGAGGCTCGAAAGTAAAAGTACTTGTTGTCCCTACTAATGAAGAATTGATGATCGCCCGTGAGACCTACCAGTTAATGAAAAAATAAATTTACATCCCGGCCCTTGTCAGAATCCCGTCTACATCCTTTATGCGCCAGCCCTGGCGTGTTTTTACCAGTTCATATGTGATGGGCTTACTTTCTTGCTGGCTTGCCTCTCCCATATCTTTTCCAAGAAGAGAAGTTTTTTCCAGTATAACGGTAATATACGCCTTATCACCTTCAACGCGCTCAGATGTGATTTTGTAGCCCTTGAACGTCACGATAGTGCCCAGCGCCATGAGCAATTTTTTCCTGCTATCCGACTTTGAAGAGGAGGGGTCTGTCCATAATAATTCATTAACGGTCCTGCCGGCCTCGGCATACCTTTCCGCCTTTGCCTTATCGCCTTTAAGTTCATCACGTGAGGCCTGTCTATACAAAGGATCCTTTACTATCATCATCTCATC
>JADHVZ010000004.1 GCA_016783745.1 Candidatus Omnitrophota bacterium
GATCGCCGGGTTGCCGTTCTTTTTTATTTTTCGAAGGACGGCTTTTTATTTATATGCCACTGTATAGAGGTCCAGCGATGTATAAATACAAAGAAGTTATTCGTAAAATAATAATAGTAGCCGTGATAAGCGCGTTCTTCATAATTAATGAGGGCGTATCTTTCGCGACCGAAGGCATGTACGATGTGCTCCAGAGGGACGGTAAACTGCGGCTTATCATAAAGTTCAATGATTTTACATCCGGTAGGATCTCTTATAAGCTGGCCGGAAGAGAGCAGGTATTAGACAGCCATTTAAATGAATATATATTATGGAAGATCGACCAGAAGTATAATTTAAAAAAGCTGAAAAGATTATTTACGGAAAAAGAACTCTCCAGGACAGCCGCGGGTTACGCACGCGAGTTCGGCAACTTCTATATCATAGAGATAGGCGAGGACGAGGACGGCGTTGAAGAGATATGCGGCGCCCTTGACAGCTTATACGGCGTAGACTTAGTAGAGCCCGACATCAAAGTGAGTATTGCCTCATGGCCCCTGCCCGACGTCAATTATATCCCCAATGATACTTATGTGACTTCCGATAATGCCAATTGGAAAACAGGCGCCTGGGGCCAAAGTTATCCGGATATGTTCGGCCTGCGCAATATAAAGGCCTTTGAGGCGTGGGATCTCTTTGACGACCCGAGGAATGACCCGGGTAACGGCATAGTGGTGGCGGTAATAGACACAGGCGTTGATTTTTCGCATCCTGACATAAGCGTGAATAAGTGGATAAATCCAAACGAGATCGCGGGTAACGGGATCGACGATGACGAAAACGGATATATAGATGATATGAACGGATGGAACTTTGTCAGTGACAATGCCGGCCCTTACGACGGACACGGACACGGGACGCATTGCTCTGGAACTATAGCGGCTGTTACGAACAATTCTATCGGAGTCGCCGGTATAGCGCCTAACGCGAAAATAATGGCCCTGAAAGGATTAAGCGATTCAGGAAGCGGCTATATAAGCTGGCTTACCAACTGCGTATTATACGCGGCGAATAACGGCGCGCATGTACTGAGTAACAGCTGGGGCGGGTCGGGTTCAAGCACCGTTTTAACAGACGCGGTAAATTACGCTCATTCACAAGGATGCGTTATAATCGCGGCAGCCGGAAACAACCGTTCTGATATGAGCGGATTTATGCCCGCGAATATACCGAATGCGATAGCGGTTGCGGCGGTAGACTATGTCGATGATGATGCGTATTTCACTAACTACGGGGCTATGGTGGACGTATCTGCCCCCGGCGTTCGTATCCAATCGACGACCGGAGGAAGTTATGCATCCTGGAGCGGAACAAGCATGGCATGCCCCCACGTCTCCGGATTAGCCGCGCTACTTCTTTCCAGAGATCCGTCACTTTCGAATGATGATGTCAGGCAGAAGATGAAAGAAACAGCCGATGATGTCATATACGACGTAAATCCGGGAATGCTGGGGTTGCTGGGAACAGGCCGCATAGATGCGTACACGGCTGTACTCTCAACCGGCCCGACAACGCATTCACCTGTCCTGGATCCTATAGGTAGCAAGACAGTGAGCGAAGGAGAGGAGTTGAGGTTTACTATTTCAGCAACGGATGAGGACGGGGATGCGCTGATTTACAGCGTCACGGATCTTCCGGGCGGGCTAGAGAAGAGCGGAGCGGCGGATTTCTTTGTCCAGTCTGATACAGTATACCAGGGAACGAGGGCGCTTGAGACCGGCAACGTCGGCAAAAACCAGTCTTGCTCGGTCACGAAAAGCGTGGATCAGGCAGTGAGCGGAAACGTGAGTTATTATTGGAAGGTAGATTCCGCAAAGAATCACGGTATCCTGTCATTTTATATTGACGGCACAGAGCAATCCGACATAAGCGGCAGCGCCGGGTGGCAGCAGAGATCATTCGATATTTCCTCCGGCGCTCACACTTTAGAATGGAGATATACGAGGGACAATGCTGACGCGGGAGGGCAAAATGCAGGCTGGATAGACAGCATCAATATCTCATACGGCTCCACCGATACCTACGATTTCGAGAACGGTGATCTGCCAGGCGGTTTTTCAACCGGGGGCCATGGTTCTTTTTATGTGGCAAGCGGTACGGCCTACGGCGGAAATTACGCTCTTAAGGGAGACCCCTCGATAGTCAACAATGAATATGAATATGTGGAGAGGGCCATCCAGGCGATCGACGGCGCTGAGATCAGCTTCTGGTGGAAGGTCTCATCGGAATACTATTACGATTTTCTGGAGTTCTATATAGATGACGCAAGGCAAAGCCGAATAAGCGGCCAGACATCCTGGCAAAAGAAGACTTTCGCGCTAAGCGCGGGAAATCATACATTGAAGTGGCAGTACATAAAGGATTATAGCGTTACATACGGAGAAGATACAGGCTGGGTCGATGATATAGTTATCAATAACGGGGGCGAAGAGAGTGTTGATTTTGAGTCGCTCGACGGTGAGCCGAATCCGCTTCCGAATGGCGCATCCTTTAACGCAAACACGCGTACTTTTACCTGGACACCGGATTATTCGCAGGCCGGTACTTACCCGCGCTTAAGATTCGTCGTAACGGAAGATACGGAAGCGGCAAGGTCTGACTATGAAGATATCACGATCACTGTCAATGATGCAAACCTCGCGCCGGTACTCGATCCGATAGGGAATAAGACTGTACTTGAAACTGATCTTCTGGAATTTACGATCTCAGCGACGGATCCGGAGGGGGATGAACTTGTCTACTCGGCGTCAAATCTGCCGGATGGAGCGCTATTTGAGCCTGAAGCGCGCAGATTCAGCTGGACGCCGGAATATCTGCAGGCCGGCGTGTATGAGAATATTCGTTTCGAGGTCGCGGAAGTGACAAGCGACGTAACCGATGAAAATACAAAGCTGCTCCTGCACTCCAACGGGACAGACGGTTCCACTACATTTACAGATTCAAGCGATTCAGATCATACTCTAACAGCTAACGGCTCTGCGCAAATTGATACGGCCGAGAAAAAATTCGGCACAGCTTCTTTATTACTTAACGGCACAAGCGATTATCTGACTGCTCCGGATTCGCCCGATTGGGACATATTTACTTCGAATTCTGACGATTGGACAATAGATCTGTGGATTAATCTGGCTAATGTAGGGCGCGACCATACACTTGTAAGCCAACGTTCCGGATATTACGATTATTGGATATTGGTACTTAGCTACAATCAGAAACTTAAATTTATGGCTCAAGATTCTTCTTTAGAGGTGTTTTCGCAGAGTAATGCGTTGTCCATCTTTGATAGTTGGCATCATGTCGCTTTTTGTAAAGTTGGGACTAAATTTGCTTATTATCTTGATGGCCAGCAAGTCAGCTATAAAGAATTTGATCATAGCTATAATATTGCCGCTCCATTAACGTCGGGGGCAAATTACCATCCTGGTAAAGGATGGCAAGATTTTGCTTCAGGCAATATGGATGAGATAAGAATATCGCACAGCAATTATTTCAATGCCTCGCCGGATAGCGGCCTCACGGATACTATACCGGTTGATACGGTAGAGTATGATGGTACTTTACCGTCAACGGGCCTTAAAGATTCGGAAGGCATAACGATCACTGTGTTGAGCGCCAATGATCCACCCGTCTTAAACCCCATAGGCGATAAGACGGTCAATGAAGATGTATTGCTCGAATTTACTATTACGGCTACGGATGGGGACGGCGATACACTAACGTACTCGGCATCTAATTTGCCTTCTGGCGCCGCATTCGACGCTCCGACACACACTTTCAGCTGGACGCCTTCCTATAGTAAGGCAGGGGCATATCCGGATGTCCGCTTCAGCGTGGCCGACGGGATAACTACGGATACAGAAAATATAACCATTACCATAAACAACGTAAATCGCGCGCCCGTTTTAAGCGCTATAGGGACAAAGAGTGTTGATGAGGGTGTACTCCTGACGTTTACGATCGCCGCTTCCGACGAAGACGGTGATTCCCTTACATACTCGGCGTCTAGTCTGCCCGCTGGCGCGACATTCAGCGCAGCGGAAAAACGATTTAGCTGGACGCCGACGTTTATTCAAGCAGGCACATATTTAAATGTGCACTTTGAAATAACAGACGGCAGCATCGCGGATTCGGAAAATATAACTATAACAGTCAATGATGTTAATGCCCCGCCTTCTATGGATCCTATCGGTGATAAGAGCATTGACGAAGGATCGCTCCTTGAGTTTACGGTTACGGCATCTGATGTCGACGGAGATGCCCTGACGTATTACGCGTTGAATCTGCACTCCGGATCCGCTTTTGATGTTGATACGCAGGCCTTCAGCTGGACGCCCGGCTATACTGACGCGGGAGTCTACGACGACGTTATATTCATGGCAACCGACGGAGAAGAAGCCGAGGGCGAGACAATAAGTATCACGGTCAGTGACATTAATGTGAAGCCCGTAATAGACTCACTTGACATGACCCCAGCCGCGACTATAAACGAAGGCGAAAGCATCACCATTGTTATAAACTCGTCAGATCTTGACGGCGATGAGCTTACCTATTATGTACAAAATGAACCCGACGGTTCCGGTTTTATAGGCAGCGATTTCTACTGGAGGCCCGGATATGATCAAGCCGGTGAATACGCGGATGTGGAATTTACGGCATATGACGGCGTAGAATATTCAGATCCGTACACAGTGACTATAACCGTTAACAATATGAACGATGCTCCGGTATTTATCACAGGCCCCACACTGATGTTATCTTATCAAGCCGGCGGTCAGGCATATGATGCGGCGATAAAAGACGGTTATCTGTACACGGCGCACGGCGCGAATGGCTTAAAGGTGCTCGATATAAATAATCTGGACAATATCTATGTGGCGGATGCGATCAACGACTATCTTGCTTTAGAGGAAGTAGATATAGACGGCGACCTAGCTTATCTTATCGACAGCGGCAGTCTGGTCGAGATATTAGATGTAAGTGTTCCTTCTATGCCGTACAGAGAGGGAGATATCGTGGAAACGCTTGCCTCGGATGCGGCTACCAAAGATAATACCGCGTATCTGGCTTGCGGCAGCCAGCTTAAACTTTATGATATTACTGACAGGGATTTTCCGGAAGAAATAGAAGGCGTGGATCTGGGCGAAGCAAATAAAATAGCGGTAAGCGGAGATTACGCATACGCTATAAGCGCGGATGAGGACTTGAAAATAATAGACACGTTGACAAACCAGACCGTTGCTGCAAAGATATTCCAGGGGGCCGAAGCGCACGACGCTAAAGATATAGCGATTACGGGCAATAGCGCGTTTATAGCGAAAGATGCCTACGGCATTATCTGCTTTAACACCGAAGACAAAGTAAATCCCTCGGAGACCGGAGAGTTTTACATAGCAAATACTCTGGTTAAAGAGATATCTTCCTTTGGCGGGAACCGCTTATTCGCTCTCGGGTATCTGCCTGCCAGCAATAAATATAAACTTTTCTACATAGATACAACAGACCGCGCATCAATGGCTGAGGTCTGGTCGTATTCTTTTGCCGATGGCCTCGCCGTTAATGGTATGCACACGGACGGAAATACTGTATTTATCGCAGACTCAAGTGGTATGGACATGATCGTTTCTCCTCTTGAAGGCGAATATACCGTTGAAGCAGGGTCTACATTAAAAATAATGATATACGCTCTAGATCCTGACGCCGACAGCGTAACCTATTCTATGATCAACAAGCCTGAAGTAGACGAGACGGTATTTACCGATAACGAAGACGGGACAGCAACATTTTCGTGGACACCCACGGAGGCTCAGATAGGCTCTTACGGTGAGATATTCTTTATCGCGGATGATTCCTATCAGGCGGCCTGGTCGAATAGTCTTACTATCACAGTCGCGCAGAATGAAACGGCTATAATGCCGCCCTCCATTGACGAACACGCGAAGCTGCTCCTGCACTCCAACGGGACGGATGGTTCCACTACATTTACAGATTTAAGCAACTCAAATCATACTCTAACAACTAACGGCTCTGCGCAAGTTGATACGGCCGAAAAAAAGTTCGGCACAGCTTCTTTATTACTTAACGGTGCCACCGATTATCTGACTGCTCCGGATTCGCCCGATTGGGACATATTTACTGCGAATTCTGACGATTGGACAATAGATCTGTGGATTAATCTGGCTAATGTAGGGCGCGACCATACACTTGTAAGCCAACGTTCCGGATATTACGATTATTGGATATTGGTACTTGGCTACAATCAGAAACTTAAATTTATGGCTCAAGATTCTTCTTTAGAGGTGTTTTCGCAGAGTAATGCGTTGTCCATCTTTGATAGTTGGCATCATGTTGTTCTTTGCAAGGTTGGGACTAAAGTCGCTTGTTACCTTGACGGCCAACAAGTTAGCTATAAAGAATTTGATCATAGTTTTAATTTTGTCGCTCCATTAGCAGTGGGGGCAAATTACCATCCTGGTAAAGGATGGCAAGATTTTGCTTCAGGCCATATGGATGAGATAAGAATATCGCACAGCAATTATTTCAATGCCTCGCCTGATAGCGGCCTTTCGGATACTATACCGGTTGAGAGACAAGAGTACGCTGTAGAGTAACCCGCCGTTTGTCAAGTATTTTTTCTCCCATTTAAAATTACCAAGTCCAAATTATACTATTGAAGTGGATTTGTATTATGATATAATAATATACTAGATAATATGGTAATATAGTTAAGGGAATAAATAAGGAGGAACTGGTATGGAGCAAATAGAACAGGAAATAAATATACGCGAACTCATTTATACAATAGTGGAGAAAAAATGGCTGGTAATAGCCGTTTTTTTAATATCGGTTATACCGGCAATCTTGATAAGTTTGGCCATGCCACATATATATGAACTCTCCATGTTTTTAGAGCCCACTTTCATTGACATGACCGACCAGGGGCAATATCTGAAAATAGACGCGCCCCAAAATATTCGAGCCAAGATCCAGGAAAATACTTACAATTTAAAGGTGATTCATGCGTTAAATCTCGATCCGGATCAGGCCAAGCTGCGATTCGATGTCTCACAACCTGCTGGATCAAATTTGGTAAAGATCAGCATGAGGGAGAAGGCGGATAACGTAGAAATGGGGATCAAGATCCTTCATGCGCTATATGCGGAGCTGCTAAATGACTATAAGGGGATAATCGACTATAAAAAAGGCATCTTTGAAAAGCAGATAATCGCTACCTCGGCATTTATAGCTGCTAAAAAAAAGAGCATAACGATGTTTGAACAGGAATTAATAAGTCTGAAAAACAGAGAAAATGCATTAGACATAGATTTAAAAGACGCAAAAGCCGGCTTTAGAAAAATTTTAGAAAATTCGGATAGGTTGATTTCAGAAAAGGATAACTTATCAACATCTAATGTTGGCGACAACTTTTTTGAGCTGTATTCCAATGTCCTTGTCAGCAATATTCAGTGCATAGACAGCTTAAATTCTCATCTTGCGGAAACAGGTAAGGAAAAAATAAAGACTTTGGCCGCAATGGTAGATTTGGACGAGGAGATCAACGATCTACAGCTTCAGATGGAAGAGGCTCGCTTTAAAAAGGAGAGTATCCAAAACATCAAATTACTCCAGGAGCCTGAAGTCTCATTGTTGCCTGTCGGCCCAAATAAGACTAAGAATGTAGCGATTGCCGGTGGGGCAGGCCTGATTTTCGGTATATTCCTGGTATTTTTTATGAAGTTCTGGGAAGGCTACAAGCGGAAGTAATCGCGGGTATTGGAATGAGTCGCAAAAAGGTTTCGGTTTTAACATTTTGTTTATTTGTCATATTATTTTTTATACTTACAGGCGCGTATATAAATAGCACCGATTTCTTCCGGAGGATAGCAGCGGATCATTGTAAGGCGAGCGGCCGGTATCCCCAAGCTATAGCCTTTTATAAAAAGATCATCAGGAAAGACAGTGTAAAAAAACATCTTATAGGCAGCGATTTTGCGAGTGTTAATTTCAATTTAGGCTATTTGTATGCGCAAATAGGTCTCACAAATTCAGCGATCGAATCTTATGCCAGCGGAAGCGCAAGATCCATCGATATTAAAACCGAGGACTATTATAGCGGTGACCTGGAAAAGGATAGATTGATAGCGGTTGGATTGCTGGAGGCCGGCAACTGGGATGCCGCTATAGATGAGTTCCAAAAGATGAAGCGGCGCTATCCCCGATCAGCCGATATCGATTCGTATCTTCGTACTGCAGATTCCTTAAAGCAGGAGGGTATTGCCTCCGGCAGAAGGGATATCTTTTTCGATATAGGAGACGCTTATATCAGGAACCGATTATTTGATGAGGCCAGGCCCTTTTTTACCAGGAGAATATTGGATTATGGTGTCCACCCCCTGGAGGTATTGAGGCATCTCCGTAGAGCATATTACGCGGATCCGGATATCAAGCAGAAGGTCTGGGGGGATGAGATCTATGTCACACTGGAGGACTTTGAAAGGATCAAACCGCATTTAAAGAGATGGATCACCCAGGCAAGGCCGAGAACTAATGATCACCATATATCTGATGAAGTCGCTTTCAAAGGGGCTCGCTCGGAATTTTTGGACATCCTTTATTCCAAAAAAGATTACGATTACTGGATAGTAGATGTGGATATTCCATTAGATGGCGATCTGCCGTTAGGACTGCGGGTGTTCGTAAAGAGTAAAGAGCGTTTCATAGGCCATCTTAAAGAGAACATCATCTATTCAGGAGGGAAAGGAAGCAGTGTCATAGAGCGGCCTGACGTCAAAATAAATGCCGGTGACGGCTGGGAGATGCAAAGGACAGTAGGCCTCTATGAAAAGGCACAAGCCATAGGAGAGGAAATCGGCTGCGGCGGTTGTACGATCAAGATGGATAAGGTCATTATAGATACTGCGGGAGGTTCCAATCAATTTTATGTCGATGATATTGAGTTATTCATTGAATAACATAGGGTATGGGTTTTGAGATGCGGAGAAAAGTTTTCATAATAGCGGAAATAGGAAATCTTCATGACGGCTCATTAGACATGGCGAAGTCTTTCATCAGAGAAGTCGCCGGTTGCGGCGCGGATGCGATAAAGTTTCAAACACATATATTTAAAGCCGAAAGCCTGCCGGATGCCCCTAATCCTCCTTACTTCAAAAATGAAAGCAGAAAAGAGTATTTTGAAAGGACGGCTTTTAATCTGAAGCAGTGGGAAATGATCAAAAAGTTTACCGAGAATGAGTGCGGGCTGGAATTCATATCTTCTCCCTTTTCCCCGGAGGCCGTTGATTTGCTTGAGAAGCTGAGGGTCAGGACGTATAAAATCCCTTCGGGGGAGGTCACGAATGCGCCCCTGCTTTTAAAGATAGCCAAAACCGGTAAAAGGGTACTGCTTTCCAGCGGAATGAGTTCATGGGATGAGCTTGACCATGCTGTGAAAACATTGAAAAGAAACGGCTGCCCTAAGCCCGTAATATTACAGTGTACTTCCGAATACCCCTGTCCGCCGCACAAGGTCGGGCTTAACGTCCTTCTGGAAATGAAGGAGAGGTATAAGCTGCCCGTAGGCTTGTCTGACCACACATTAGGCATAGCTTGTTCCATAGCTGCGGTCGCCCTTGGCGCGGAAGTAATAGAGAGGCACTTTACGCTCTCGAAGTCCATGTACGGAACGGATGCCGGGCATTCTTTGGAGCCCGGTGATCTCAAACTTCTTGTGAAAAACATAAGGGAGCTTGAAGCCGCCCTGTCCGCTAAAATAAATAAGGATATAACGGCTAAAGAAACGGCCGGTATGAAGACGGTATTTGAAAAATCAATAGTCGCCGCTGCCCGCATAGAGAAAGGGACTGTCCTTAAAGAAGGGCATTTAGCTTATAAGAAGCCGGGCGACGGGATACGGGCCGATAGATACAGGGAGATCATAGGAAAAACGGCGAAGACGGATATCGCCAGCGATACTAAAATAGACAGGAAGATGCTCAAGTGAAAAAGAAAAAAATAGGGCTTATTATAGGCAGCAGGGCGAATTACGCGAGTATAAAATCAGTTATAAGCCATATCTCAAAGCGCCGGGATTCGATGGAATTATTGATTTTTGTGGGTGCCTCCGCACTGCTGGAGAGGTACGGCCGGGTGGCGGATCTGGTAGAAGAGGATGGTTTTTCCATTACGGAGAAATTCTATATCCTGGTCGAAGGGGAAAATCCTCAGACCATGGCCATGTCAGTAGGATTGGGCATGATCGAGCTGGCCGGGCTGTTCATGAACCATAAACCGGATGTCGTGATAACAGTGGGCGACAGGTTTGAGACTATAGCTACGGCAGTCACAGCTTCTTATATGAACATCCACCTGGCTCATACGATGGGAGGCGAAATTTCCGGCACGATAGATGAAAGCATAAGGCACGCTGTTACCAAGTTTTCCCATATTCATTTTCCGGCCAACAAAGAGGCAGCCGGAAGGATCATAAGAATGGGGGAGGACCCCGGCCACGTTTTTGTTACGGGTTGTCCGAGGATAGACCTTGTAAAAGAGCTGATAGAGGAAAACAGGAACGGCGGCGGAATAGATAAAAATGAATTTTGGAAAAAATACAAAGGCGTTGGAGAAGAATTCGACTTGGAGAAAGAGAGATTTTTACTGGTCTCCCAGCACCCCGTGACCACGGAATATGGTATGAACAGGGCCCGGATGAGAGAGACGCTGATGGCCCTTTACAGTAAAAGGATGCCCACGATCTTACTCTGGCCGAATGCCGATGCCGGCTCGGATGAGATCTCCAAAGAGATAAGGACCTTCAGGGAGAAATATAAACCCGATGGTTGGCTGCACCTTTTTAAAAACCTTCCGATAGAAATATATACGAAATTGATGGATATGTGCGCCTGTATGGTGGGGAATTCCAGCAGCGCCCTGAGAGAAGGCGCTATTGTCGGCGTGCCCGCAGTGAATATCGGGACGCGGCAGCAGGGAAGAAGCAGGGGAAAAAATATCGTGGACGCGGACTATGATAGAGAAAAAATCTTAGACGCGATGAATGGGCAGCTGAAAAATAGTAAGTTTGAACCCGATTATCTATATGGCGACGGCAAGGCCGGGGAGAAAATCGCGAAGATCCTGGCGGAAATAGATTTGAATAAAATCTATCTCCAAAAGAAGTTTATTGTTTAACGTACGGCTGTATAAAGGCGGCAGAATGTTTGTTTCTTATAAGCATATTTGTGATTATCAATCCGTTGATATAGGCAGGCTCAGGGGCAAGGGGAGTTATAAAACCTTGATGGAAAAAAGGGCCTACTTTTTAAAGATAGTCGGAGACAGGGATCAAAAAGTGAGAGGCGAATTTTTACAGGAGAGGCTTTGCCCTTTATGCGACGCGGACGATCATCGATGTATTTTGGAAAAGGACGGCTTAAAAATAGTCAAATGCAGTAAGTGTGAAATGATCTATGTGAACCCGGTTTTAAGCACTGCCGCCCTGGAAAAGATATATAAACATGAAGATTATTCCGAAATAATGGAAAAGCTTCAGGGGGAATCCCATCAGTATAGAAAATCACGTTTCGGAAAAGAGCGGGTGGAAACGGTAAAAAGACTGCGGGATGATAGGCTGGATTTTAAAAAATGGCTGGATATAGGATGCAGTACCGGCTTTGTCTTAGAGGCCGCCAAGGAAGAGGGGTGGGATGCGGTAGGCGTAGAATTAAACCCCTATGCCGTACGGTTTGCCCGGGGGAGAGGCATAAAGGTCATCGACAGGGATTATCTGGGGATACGATTCGGCGAGTCCGAATTTTCGGAAATAACGATATTTGATGTTTTGGAGCATCTGCCGAATCCGAGTGATGTCCTGAGGAAGGCTTTTAAAGAATTAACCCAATACGGAGGCGTGTATATTTACGTACCGAACTGGGAATCCGCGAGTAGGATTTTAATGGGGGACGACGCCCATTTCATATGGCCTTCTCACCATTTGGCTTATTTTACCCCATTTACCGTGACTAAGATGCTGGAAAGCATAGGCTTTGAAGTGATCCGCGTGGAGACTGAGGGCCTTGATATTTTTGATTATATCTGGTTTTTGAAAGATAGAGATAATGAAAAACCGGTTTCTTATTTGGAGGAAATAGCCGACAAGCTTCAATTTTTTATCAACGCGGGGCTTTACGGCAAGAATCTGAGGGTATACGCTAAAAAGACCGGTGGAAAAGGCTGATATGGAAAAGAACGCCAAGCGGGAAGTCTTAGCTGTTATTCCGGCGCGCGGCGGATCAAAGGGGATCCCGGGAAAGAATCTTACGCCTTTATGCGGAAGGCCGTTGATCCAATACACTATCGATGCCGCAAGAAGCAGCGCGTTTATCAGCCGCATTATCGTATCGAGTGATGACGATGAGATAATCAGCCATTGCCAAAGGCAGAATATAGAGGCCCCCTTCAAGAGGCCCGCGGAATACGGCCGGGATGACGCGCCGATGATAGACGTGATCAGGCACGCGCTGTCATATTTAAAAAAAAATCAGGATTATAGCCCCGATTTCATAGTATTGCTCCAGCCGACTTCTCCTTTAAGGCAATCGAGGCATATTGATGAGGCGCTGGAGGCTCTTATGCGCTCCGATGCCGATTCCGTGGTAAGCATCACGGAAGTGCCTCATAATTTCAATCCATACTCATTGATGAAGCTTGAAAACGGGCTTTTGAAACCGTTTCTTGATTATGACGAAAAAAACAACCAGAGGCAGAAAAAACCAAAATTTTACGCGCGAAACGGCGCCGCGATATACGCCTTTACCTATAGGTGCATAGCCGAAAAAGAGAGCATCTACGGGGATAAGATCCTGCCGTATTTTATGGGCAGGGACGAGTCTGTGGACATAGATTCGATCTTTGACCTGAAGTCGGCGGAAATATTATTGAATAAGAGAGAACGGATGCCATGATCTCTTTTTTAAAACCGTGGGTAAGGAATAAGGCGCAAAAAAAACTGGCCTCCCTTCCGGACGACAGAGGGATAAAGATGCTATTGCGCCTTGAGGCGCGGCTGTCTTCTTTGACGCTTGGGACGATAAAATTGGCGGAACGCTCAAGAGGGGGGATCCATCCCAAGCATTGGATCACGGATTTTGTGGGCTTCTTCCTGGACAACATCAATGCCTCCGATACGGTTCTTGAGATAGGATGCGCATACGGGCACGTTGCCTCAAGGATAGCGGAGAAAGCCAAACATGTTACTGCCATTGACATCCGCCGGGACGCTATTGAAAAGGCCGGGCAGCAGTTCAACCGCAGCAATATCTCGTTTATCAGCGCTGACTTTTTTGATTTTACGGATGGAAGTAAATTTGATGTAGTGGTCATGTCCAATGTCCTGGAGCACATAGCGGACCGCGGGAGATTTTTGGAGAAAGCGGCCGTCTTAGGCGGGAAATTGCTTATACGCGTGCCGGCCTTTGACAGGGACTGGACGGTGCCTTATAAAAAGAAACTGGGCTTGGAATGGCGTTTAAACGATGGCCATGAAGTGGAGTATACGGAAGGCATGCTGAGAGATGAGCTTGGCCGCGCGGGCCTGTCCGTGAAATATCTATGCTGTAAATGGGGTAACTATTGCTGCATAGCCGAGAAAAAAAGAGGCGATAACGGGCGATCATGAATATTATTTTTACAAGTTCGGGGATAGGCCTGAAGGTTTTTTATTCTATACTAAGAAGGATCAAAGATCCTCTGAAGGTCGAGAAGGCAGGGTTTTATGTAGCCCATTCGATGTACTATAGCCGTTTTGTCAAAGAACATCCCGATGTCGAATCTGACTATCAGGTAGTCAAAGAGTGGGAGATCCTGGAAAGGTCAAGAAAACTAAAGCCTGATCCTGAAAAAATCAGCGCCTATGAAAAGGCCATCGGAAACCCTACCCTTTGGGAGCCTCTTGTATGCGATCGCAGGGTCTATCTGGGGAGGCGTTGTAAAGAGAAACAGGACTATCGCCCGTCGTTTACGCATGAGGGGATGCTGGGCATCCTTCAGGCGGCGCTGGAGGAGATCGAGGGCTTATTGGATAGAGTAAAGCCCGATCTTGTTTTTTCCCTGGACCCTACTACGTTCGGGGATTATATCATGTATCTCTTTTGCAGGGCAAGGAACATACCTATGTTTTTTTTAAGGACAACAAAGATCAAGAACTACGTTGAATTCAACGACGGCATGTTCGGCTGTTCCTCGCATATCTATAGGATGTTTCAGGAATATGAAAGAAATAACGCCTATGACAGGTGGGTAAAGGAAGCCGAAGCGTATCTGGAGGAAACTAGAAATAAGGATTCAAGGTATGAGGGGATGGTGCTTGTTTCACCCGAGAGAAAAAAAGAAGACCCGCCGGCCGGTATCGCGAGATCTCTCATAAGGGGATTGATGAGTGAGGCGGATTATCTCCTGAAATACAAGAGAGACAGCCACATCCCGGGTATCTTTATACCGTTCGCGTATCAAAAGTTTATTCTGCCTTTTAAGGCAAGGCTTCAACACCTGCGGTATTCGAGGTATTACGTGACAGAGAACAGGCTTGATTCCTTGAATTTCGCCTTTTATCCTCTCCAGTCTGAGCCGGAGATCTCGTCCTTGATCTGGGGTAAATCCTATATGAACCAGATAGAGACGATCAGAAATATTGCCCGAAGCCTTCCGGTTGGGATGAAGCTTTTAGTAAAGGAACACCCCCGCGCCGTGGGGTATCGATCCTTCGGATATTACAAAAAGATTTTGCAAATACCTAATACCATGCTTATTTCTCCGTATGTAAAGGCGAGGCCTGTGATCAAGAGGGCTAAAGCCATTATTTCCATAGCTACTTTTGTGGCATTTGAGGCTGTAATACACAGGGTACCTTCGATAATGCTGGGTGGGCCGCGGCCGTTTTCTATTTTACCGGATTCGATGATGCGTTACGTCCATAGCATGAATGACCTTGCCGCGGAGATCAACGGACTTTTAAGAGATTATGAATATAAAGAAAGGCCCCTCATTCATTATATCGCGGCTACCATGCGCGGGTCAGTGCCCGTTAATTACTTTACGACCATGTTAAAGAAGAAAAGCCGCTACGTTGGTTCAGCCAGCTGTGAATTTGAGGAGGAGATCGAGAAGTTGTCCCATTACACGATTCAAAGGGTCAAAGAAGTCATGGAAGCCAGAGAAGTTAAAGAAGCCAGAGAAGTGCTGTCATGAAGAAGATCCTTATAACAGGCGGATGCGGGTTTATCGGAACGAATCTCATTGCCCGGCTGCTGAAGGAAAAAGACAGGCTGTTTATACGCGTTCTGGATAATCTGTCTGTTGGGACAGAAAAGGCGTTTGAGGACGTTTGCTCAGCTGATCCCGCTCCGGATGCGGAGCTTATCATAGGAGATATCCGCGATATTAAGGCCTGCATAAGGTGCTGTGAGGGGATTGATACTCTCGTGCATCTGGCCGCGGATACAGGAGTTGCCCCTTCCGTCGAAAATCCCCGCGTGGATATGGAAGTCAATGTCATCGGCACAGTCAATCTTCTAGAGGCGATGCGTGAGCGCGGAGTCGAAAGATTTATTTTCGCTTCAAGCGGAGCTCCGCTGGGTGAGGCCAAACTGCCGATCTGTGAGGAAAGCGCGCCAAAGCCGGTATCCCCGTATGGCGCAAGCAAACTGGCAGGGGAAGGATATTGTTCCGCGTATTATAGGACGTACGGCATAAAAACATTTACTTTGCGGTTCAGCAATGTGTACGGGCCGCGGTCTTTTCATAAGCAAAGTGTTGTCGCCAGGTTTATCAGGAGCGCGCTGGAAGGCAAGGCCATTGAGGTTTACGGCGATGGCAATCAGACGAGGGATTTCATACATGTTGATGACCTTGTTCAAGCAATAGTCCTGGCCGCCGGCGCAGAGGCCGGAGGAGAGGTTTTTCAGATAGCGACAAGCCGGGAAACAACTATAAGCGAGATAGCGTCACGTATTGAAAAGATAATCGAAGCGAAGGTAGGCATGACCACGGATATCGCTTATACCGGTTCCAGGCGCGGCGACGTAAGAAGAAATTTCTCAGATATTTCTAAGGCGAAGAAAATATTGGGGTTTGCCCCGTGTGTGGATTTGGCAGAGGGGCTGGAACGCACAGTCAACTGGTTTATCAGTGAGGGTGCCCCTATAGGAGAAAAAAGTGAGTAGTAAAGCCGGTATAAAAGTAAGTGTTATAATAACCGCGCGTAATTACGGGCAATATCTCAGCCAGTGCATAGACAGCGTCCTTAGTCAGAAATACACATTTTATGAGATCATAGCGGTAAACGACGGAAGTACGGACAATACCGCGGAGATACTCGAAGGTTATCGCGCAAAACACCCCGATAGAATAAAAGTAATCACCCTGGCAGGCGCAGGGCTGGCGAAGGCATGCAACGCCGGTATACGGAATTCAAGCGGGGAATACATAATCCGGCTGGACGCCGACGATTATTTTGACGAGAACATCCTGCTCGTAGAAGCGAATATCCTTGATAATAATCCGGATGTCCACCTTGTTTACACGGACTATTACCGGATCGACAAACACGGAGGGATCATAGATTCATACCGCCTTCCCAAAGTGAATGACGAAGTAGAGCTTCTGGACAGAAGCCCTCTGGCTGGCGGCGCCATGTTCCGGCGGGAATGCTACGAGGCGATCGGCGGATATAGCGAGGAGCTGCGCTATCAGGAAGATTATGATTTTTGGATACGTTTCATAGATAGGTTTAAGGTATATAACGTAAACCTGCCCCTCATGTATTATCGCAGGCACAGCGCGAGCATGTCGAACAATTTCGATGAGCGGATGAAGGCGCGCCAGTATGTAAAGAAAAAGTTTGTGGATGAGAAAGGGTACCGAAAGAATAAAAAGATTTTTGCCGTTATTCCCGCTATGGGGCATTTCAGGGGCCACGAGAAACTGGCGCTTAGAAAGCTAAACGGCAGGCCTCTGATCGCATATACGATCGAGCAGGCATTGAAAACAAAATTGATAGCCAGGGTAATCGTCTCGACAGAGGACGAAGAGGTAGCAAATACAGCGACGGAATTGGGAGCGGACGTTCCTTTTCTGCGGCCTCAGGAATTGGCCAGGACGAGCGTAGGTGTGGATGAGGTGCTGCGGCACATGGTCGGAGTGTGGCGGGAGAGTGGCGAAGCCGTACCCGATCTGATCGTAGTCCTGCCGTATATAGCTGTGTTTCAGAAAGAACGGCACATAACCGAAGCAATAGACACTGTTTTGCTTCATGATACTGACTCGGTCATAGGCGTAACGACCGACCTTACCTTTCATTGGAAGCCCGGTAAATACGGGTTGGAACCGGTCGGCTACCATAAGCGCCTGTTGAGAGAAGACAGGGAGACCGTTTATAAAGAAACCGCGTCGATCTATGTTCTAAAGACGGCAATAGTGGAGGCAGGCGGCTATCTGGGGGAACAAATAGGGCATATTGAGATGTCCCTCCGAGACGCGTGGCGCATCCAGAGCGACTTTGATTTTTTGGTAGCTGAGAAGATATTGGAAGAGGCGGTATACAAAGAATGATGAAGATGACCAGTCTTACGGATAAGACCGGGCTTAATGCCAGGCTCAGGAATGTCAGAAAGCGCGGTTTTAAACCGCGCTACTGGTGGTACCGTTTCAAGTGGAATTATTATCCGCGATTGAGGCTGGCAAATCCAGTACCGCTCCACGTCGATATTGAATCCACGGATGCCTGTAATCTTAGATGCGCGATGTGTATACACGGCCAGGGCGGGGTAAAGGAGACCGGCTTCATCAAGCCCGAGCTTACTTATAAAGCGATCGACCAGTGCGCGGAGCTGGGTGTCTACTCGATAAAGTTCAACTATCGCGGTGAACCTTTACTGCATAAAAACCTGGCGGATTTCGTGAAGTACGCTAAACAGAGGGGCATAATGGAGGTCCAGTTCAATACAAACGGCCTTCCCGTAAGCGAAGTTGAGATTGAAGCGTTGATAAAGGCAGGGCTCGACCGTATTATATTCTCGGTTGACGGCGCTAAGAAGGAAACGTATGAGAGGGTCCGAATCGGCGGGAGTTATGAAAGATTACTTAAGAATATAGATACGTTTCTTGAAATCAAAAGAAGGGACGGTTTGAAGAAGCCTTTCATCCGGGTTCAGATGGTAAAAGATCCCGGAGGGGAAAAAGAGGCCAGGCAGTTTATAGAGTTCTGGACGCGGAAAGGCGTGGATAATATTGCGGTCATCAACAAGCAGGACAGGGACAACAGGGGTGGCGCCCCGCTTAAAGACGGTAAAAGGCCCCTGGGCAGGACCTTCTGCGACCAGCCCTGGCAGAGGTTGGTTGTGACCAGGGACGGCAAGGTATTGATGTGCTGCGGAGATTGGTACAGAAAAACGGTAATAGGGGATTTAAATAAGGAAAGCTTGAAACAGATATGGCACAGTGAATTATTGAGAGGACATCGCTCTATGATCGCCAGAGGCCTTCTTGCGGATATCGCGGCCTGCAAGACCTGTTTCAGGCCGACAACATATAAGTGGGATTGAAGTGAATATAAAGGGACGTGAAATAAAGCCATATACGTCTATATTTGTGATCGCGGAAACGGCCTCAAGCCACGAAGGAAGGGTTGATATCGCCAAAAAGATGGCCGATGCCGCAGCCGCAGCGGGAGCCGATGCCATTAAGTTTCAGATGCTGGATGCCGACAGCCTGCTTGTGCCGGGGCATCATAAATATAAAAGCTTCAAAGAGATCCAATTTTCGGAGCGGGAGTGGAGGGACATCATTGCTTATGCCAGGTCCACAGGATTATGCATTATTGCCGAGATATTTGACGATAAGAGCTTTGTGCTGGCCGAGCAGTTGAATATTGATATCTACAAGGTTCCTACTTCGGACCTGACAAATCCGTTCCTACTGTCCGGCATGGCGGCCAGTGGAAAGTTTGTCATTCTATCAGTCGGCTCTGCCACAGAAGCCGAAATCGAGTTCGCGGTTAAGGCGTTCGAGTCTAAAGGTAATAAAAATTTAGCCTTGATGCACGGTTTTCAAAACTTTCCGACAAAAATCGAGGATACGAAATTCAGACTTCTGGACTTTTTGAAGAGAAGGTACCCCTACTATATAGGGTTCGCGGATCATGTAGACGCGGAAAGCGAACTCGCGCTGGTTTTGCCGGCGGCCGCAATCGGATACGGGGCGAGTATTATCGAAAAACATATCACCTTGGACCGCTCCTTAAAAAAGAGGGATTATTATTCGGCGCTTGATCCCCGGGAATTTTCCCGCATGGTGGGCCTGATAAGGGGCGTTGAGAAGGCATACGGTTCTCCGGGGTCAGGGCATTCTCCCGCGGAGGCCGCATACAGGAAATTAATGAAGAAAAAGATAGTCGCGGGCCGCAATATCGCAAAAGGGCAGATGATCCGCATGGAAGATATTATGTTTAGAAGGACGGACGAAGACGGTTTGATCCCTGGCGAATATCAAAAGATCTTGCGGCAGGCAAAAAAAATTATGCCCGAGTATTCCGTGATAAGGGAAGAAGATGTCGATTAATCCAAAAATAGTCAGTTTGGTCGCCGTGAGGATGAAGTCCGTCAGGCTTCCGGGCAAGGCGCTGCTGCCTCTGTGCGGCAGGCCTGTTCTATGGCATTTGATGGGCCGCATTCTAAGGGCAAGGCTTCCCGGTAAGGCAGTCATCTGCACTTCGACACTTGAAGAAGACGATCCTATCGAGACATTCGCCGAACAGAATGATTTCGACCTTTTTAGGGGGCATCCGGATAACGTCCTGCTGCGTTTTGCGGAGGCCGGCGAAAAATACAGAGCCGGACATATCGTAAGAATAACAGGAGACAACCCCCTTACGGATCCGTACCTTATCGATGAGATGGCACGGCTTCACATCGCGGAACAGGCAGATTATACCTTTACGGAGGATCCGCCGCGGGGCACAAGGCCCGAGATCATCTCGATGGCGGCAATAAAAAGGTGCCTGGAGCTGGCGGAAGAACCCGACAACAGCGAGTACATGACGCTATATTTCAAAGATTACCCCGGGGTATTCAGGAATATAAAATATTCATGCCCTCAGAGCTATTGCCGCCCGGATTACCTGGTAACAATTGATACGCCGGAAGATCTTGAGGTTGTAAAAAGAATCTATTCCTCTCTCTACAACAAAAATAATGAATTCACATTAAGAGAGGTTATAGATTTTTTAGATTCAAGACCTGAGATCGATCACGCCGGCAGAATAAATGACCCGGCAGAATCGTTTAAAGTGAATACAGGACTTAAGGCGCTATGAAGGCATTATGCGTGATCCCGGCCAGAGGCGGCTCTAAAGGCATACCGGGTAAGAATATCAGGCTGGTGGACGGCAAGCCGCTGATCGGGTTTGTCATCGAAGCTGTCGTGCGATCGGGTGTTTTTGATAAGGCTATTGTATCAACGGACTCGGCAGAGATAGCGGATATCGTCAATAGATATTATCCCGAAATCGATGTACCTTTTATCAGGCCCGCAGAACTTGCCGGGGATGATGTGCCTGTTACGGCAGTGATAAAACACGCTGTTGATTTTTATGAAAAAGAAGATTTTGGACTCGTATTTTCAGTACAGTCGACAAACCCATTTACGAGGCCTGAGACATTGACCGGCATGCTGGATATCATGAATGGGGATAAGTGTGATTCTATAGTGACCATTGCAAAAATACTTCATTTGCATCCGTTTCGTTCTTACCGGTACGACTCAGAGACGATGCGGATCTCCCCGCTTACGCAGTACACAAAGGAGTTATTTCTGCAGAAGCAGGACAGGCCGGACGCTTACGGCTTGACCGGCGGAGTACTTGGCCGCAGATCTCGATTGATCAAAGAGTGGGCCGGCAAAGGACTTGCCCTCGGAGAAGATCAACGGGGATATGTGGTCCAAGAGGAAGAGGCATTTGACCTGGATACGCCTTTTGAGATGAACCTCTTTGAGAGCTTGATTTCCGCCAGAAGCGCAAAGGCAGCCATGGCAATGGAGGAAGGCCGACGATGAAAGGCCTGAAGTTATATTCGACTACCGGAAGAAAGCATCTATATCTGCTGAATGAAGAAACAGACCGTATAATGGTGGATGCTGTCGGCAGAGAATACCTGAAATACAGAGAGATATGGGAGAAGGTCACAAAGGCAGAGCTGGAGCCCGATTTTCCGCCGCAGATCGATTTTGAGCTTAGTACCACTTGCAACTATTTTTGCCCCATGTGCCCGGCGGAACTGCGGGCGCCCGGCTCAAAAATGAAATGCATGGATTATTCATTATATACAAAGGTATTGAGCGACGGTTTTAAAAATGGGCTGAAATCCGTGGAATTAAATTATGTAAATGAGCCCCTTATGCTGAGGGACATAGCAAGATTCATCTCATACGCAAGGGAGGCCGGCGCTTTGGATGTACTTCTCAATTCAAACGGGAGCCTCTTGACAGAGGAGATGTCCGAAAAAATCATCTCAGCCGGCCTGACCAAGCTCTCGATATCCCTTGAGGCGGTAACCGAAGCTACATACGGCAAAATAAGGTACGGAGGAAATTTCGGCAAAGTCGTCAATAACGTCTTAAAATTTATTGAAATCAGAAAGGCTATGGGGAAGAGATTACCGTTACTCAAGCTGACGTATCTCATGACTAAGGTGAATGTCCATGAGTTCGACGAATATATCGAATACTGGAAGGACAAGGCCGATCTGATCTCTATTCAAAACCTCACTAACCCGCTTGAGGGAGAACGCCGGCAAAAACTAGAAGACCTTTTCGCCATAGACGGTATCAAATTAGATTCCGACGAAGCCTTCAAGTGTGTCTTGCCGCTGCAAAGAATGGTGGTGAGGCATGACGGTACTGTTTTGGCCTGCTGCCATTTCAGGGGGATCGGACTTGTTCTCGGAAACGTAAAAGAACAGAACATAGTTGATATTTATCACAGCGGTTTTGCCGCAAGGATAAGACGGCTATTAATGGCCGGGGAATATGCAAAGATACCTGTCTGTAAGAGGTGCGTTGAGAATTCCCGGCTGGCAAATTACTGACCGATCGAATTATTTTTTATGTGAGGTATGATGAATACCGCCCGAAATCACAAGATCTACGTTATCGCGGAAATCGGCAGCAACCATAACGGCGATTTCGCCAAGGCCAGGGAGATGGTGTCTGCCGCGAAAGAAGCAGGCGCCGATGCCGTAAAATTCCAGACTTATATACCCGAAAAACTGTGCCACTCCTCTCAAGCACCGCTCCCCATCTTAAAAGATAGATATAAGAATCAGCAGGAACGGTTCCGAGAACTCACATTCACGGAACCGCAATACCGCGAACTGAAGGCCCTTGCCGATAAGCTGGGAATAGATTTTGCCTCCTCGCCTTTTGATATTGAGAGCGCGCTTATGCTGGAGCCCCTTGTGTCTTTTTACAAAATCGCCTCGGGAGATATAAACAATGTACAGCTTATAGATAGGGTCGCAAGGACGGGTAAGTCAGTTCTCATATCTACCGGCATGTCGACGCTTGAAGAGGTTGACAGGATCTATCAAAGTGTTGACCATAATAAACTGGCAATACTTCACTGTGTCTCGTTATATCCGGCGGACGGGGATAAGCTTAATTTGATGACCATACCCTTCCTAAAAGAGAGATATCCTGATATTGCGATCGGATATTCAGACCACCATCCGGGTATCGATGCCTGTTTATATGCGGCGGTTCTGGGGGCACAGATTATCGAGAAGCATTTTACGTTTGATAAGTCTATTTGCTACGGAGACCATGCGCTATCGGCAGATTACCGGGATATGCGCCGAATGGCGAGGGAGATAAAAGCGATTTCCGGGATGCTCGGCCAAAAAGATTTTCGTCACGGCGAAGAGGAATTACAAAACCGGCGTTTCTTCAGACGCGGATTGTACACTGCCCGCGAATTGAATGCGGGCGAGAAGATTCGGCCAAGCGATATCGTGCCGCTCCGGCCGCCTGCTTCAATCAATATTTACGAGATTGAAAAAGTGATAGGCATGACCGTGAAGCGCCCTTTAGAAAAAGAGACACCCATCTCATGGGAAGACCTGGAATAGATTGTAAGTGATATATGATAATTTTTATCCTAAGACGCTATAACGATATAGACCATATGGTGCCGGTTATCTATAAAACAGCAATGAATAAAGATGTGCCTATCGCGGCTTTGTGCATTGAGCCGACCTACGATATCGCTTCCGACAGCCGTTTGAAATTCCTCAGAGAAAAGTGCGGGGTAAGGGTCGACTATATCTACAGGTTTTATCAGCCATCTTTGCTTCATAAGCTGGTTTCGCGGATGATCTGCGTAAGTGGCAAAAATTTATTTACTAAAATTTATCTCAGATTCTTCCAGAAATGGGTTTATGATGGGATCGCCAAGCCGTTTTTCTTTAACCGGAGATGGACAGAAGCGTTTTACAGGAATAAGGGGGTCACTATCGCCGTCTTCGATTACGCGAAGCTCCATCAATCTATTATCGGGGTTCTCATGAAAGCCGCCCGGGCTTGTAACGTGCGGACTATTGCGATACCCCACGGCTTGAAAATATGGTCTAGTGAATCGATCAACGGTGATAGTGACAACACCATAAAGGGTTTTCACGAGCTGCTGCCATTCGATCATTTTATTTTAAGCAATAATCTATCAAAAGACATATATTATTACGAGGGCAAAGGAATGCCGGCTGAGAAAATGCGCGTTATAGGAAGCGCCAGATATTGCCCGGAGTGGAATAGGATGTGCCGGGAGATATACCCGGAATACAGGCAGCAACGGACTAAAAACGGAAAAAAACTCAAGGTTGTATATTTCGAGGGCGGAGATAGGTTTGTCCGCAGTAACGATATGATCATAAGAACTTTGAAGTCGATCAACAATTTGGAATTCGTGGATATGGTCGTGCAGCCGAGGACAAGGAGCGGCAGCCTGTCTTTTAATGAAATGAGAGGCTCTATGAACATTAATTCTGCCGTTCCGGCATACAGCCTTTGCAGATGGGCCGACGTTGTTATAGTGGGCATAACAAGCGTGTTCATGGAGGCCTTTTGCCAGGGCAAGACGGTGATTTTTCCGAAATATCTGCATACCAGGCCTACTATATTCGAAGAGAGGAAGGTAGGCTGGGTCATTGATAGCTATGATGAGCTTGAAAACGCCTTGAGGATTCTAAGGGGTAACCCGAGGTACAGGCCCTATTCCGAAGAAGATATGGAAAGTTTCTTTACTGAAATAGTCGAAGGCGGAGTAAGAAAACGCGATGTATTAAGCGGTTACAAGGATTTTATTTTATCCTTAAACCGCCGGTATCCGGAGGAGAAAAAGATAGAATATGCCAGCGTCTAAAAAGAACAATAAATTGGTGAATGATCTGGAATTGCTCAAGATCATGTTGGGAGATATGCAGAATGCCCCGGGACTTTTCCAGCCCACAAGCTTCTGGAGATACCATGAAAGATATCATGTTCCGTGGCTTAAGAGTTCCGATTTGAATAATTTCAGGAGCATAGCCGGCGGCGGAAACAGTAGTTTCGGAGCCAATTTTTACGGGCACTATCCCTTTGATCCTGTGACGATCGAAAAAATGCCTCACTCCGTACGGGCGATGGGGAATATCATTAATAGGTTTTCGCGGCATATAAAGCCCCTCATGTTTTTTAACCCGGAGATCGTCTCTCTACTGTACCGCCGGCTGCGAAAGACACAGAAGATGCTTGAAAATCTTGCGTATTATTCTGCCGGATTGATCGACGGAGACGGGACCTTGGGCAGGATCGAAGATTCGGGATTGGGAAATCCGACCGATCTGATAATTATCGACGGGAAAAAATATACCAATGTGTTTTTAAAGTATTTTTCGCAATACGTTTACGCGAAGAAGTTTATCGATTTTAACGGCATAAAAAGCATTTTTGGAGATCGGCTCCGGATACGGCGGACAGGCAGAGATGTTATTAAAGGCACACCCGCATCTTAATATTTGCGTTATTGATATTCCTCCGCAGTTGTATGTTACCGAGCAATACCTAAGCGCCTGTTTCAAAGGACAAGTGTGCGGCTATAGAGCCTTGAGGGGGATGAATAAGATAGGGCGTGATATTTTTGATAAATACAGCATTGTAGCCCTGGCGCCGTGGCAGTTAGACTATATTGACGGTGTATCCTTCGATTTATTCTGGAATTCCGCGTCTTTTCAGGAGATGGAGCCCCCGGTAGTGGAAAATTACGCAAAATATATACAAAAGATGGTTTCAAAATGGCTTTATCTGCGAAACCAGCCGGATGGAAGTTCTATAGTGGAGGGCCGGAAGAAAAACGTGGAGGCGCAAACCCGCATGGAGCACTATGTGAAGTTTTTCTCTGATTTTGAGCTTGTTGACCGAAGTCCTTCAAAAGTGATTCCTAATATTGCCTCAGGCGAAAGATATGACAACATGATTTTCAGGCGGAAGGCGCCTAAGGGCGGGGAGCGCGAAACATGATCGATAAGGATCAGTTAGTTTTAAGGTTGAAAAAAATCAAGCTTGTAGCCCTGGATGTGGATGGCGTGCTTACGGACGGGCGGGTTTATTTAGATGCCGACGGCCGGGAAACACGGGCCTTTAATTTCAAGGATATCATGGGCATATCCCGCCTAAAAAAAAGAGGCGTCAAGGTAGCGTTAATATCGGGAGAAAAAAACGCTGTTATTGACCGGTTCTGCCGGAAGCTCGGCATAGAAAAAAACTATCAGAACTGCAGGGAAAAGGATAAGGCTATTGATGAGCTCACGGATTATTACAAGCTGAAGCCAGAGGATATATGTTTCATAGGTGATGATATTAATGATATCCCCGTTTTTAAGAAGGTAGGCCTGGCCGTAGGCGTGTCCAACGGCTGGGAAGGTATAATGGGCAGCGCGCATATAGTTACGAAAAATAAAGGGGGAAACGGCGCTGTCAGGGAGATTTGCGAGTTAATCATAGCTAACATATGAGGATCGCGTTATGAAAGTTTTGTGTGTGATTCCTGCCCGCGGCGGCTCGAAGACTGTGCCAAAAAAGAACCTGGTGGAAATAGGCGGAAAATCGCTGCTTTATTACGCGGCGGAATGCGTGAAAAACTCGAAGGTTATTGAGCGGACAGTGCTTTCAACTGATTCCGGCGAGATAGCCGCGCAGGCCCGGTCTTTGGGGCTGGAAGTCCCGTTTATGCGGTCGGCGGAATTGGCCACGGACGAGACTACGGATTGGCCCGTTTTCAACCATTGCATGGAATGGCTGAAAGATAATGATAGATATGTTCCTGATATTGTTGTCCATTTGCGGGTGACTTCACCTTTTGCTTTTAAAATGCACGGTGGACCGACAGGCGATTTTTCACGTAATTGGATATGCGTCAAAAGAGAAGAGATCATAGATGGGGTTGTAAATATGCTGGCTGAGAGGCCGGAACTAGATTCTGTGAGGACTGTAGAACTTGTCCGGAGTACGCCTTATAAAATGTGGCGTATGGAGGGAGGAGTAATAAAGCCTGTTATCCGGACAAGCGAAAAAGAGATCTATAATCAGCCCAGGCAAAAGATACCGCCGGCCTACCTCCAGAACGGGTATGTGGACGCGGCGCGTTATTCAACTATTATGCGAAAGAAATCAATGAACGGCGAAACAATAGGCGGCTACGTGCTCGATTGCGATTATTTTGTGGACATTGACGGATATGCCGATATTGAACTGGGAGATCTGATCTACCGCCAGCTTATGGAGGAGGAGAGCGTAGATGAGTATAAAAGATAAGTTTGATATAAAAGGCAGGGTCGCGGTTATAACGGGCGGCGCGGGGCTATTGGGCAAAGAATTCGCCAGGACATTGCTTGAGTACGGAGGAAAGGTCGTTATGGCGGATATCGCGCGCGATAGAGGCGCGGCCGCGCTTAAAGAGATCGGGCAAGGATCTAAAGGCGACATTGTCTATGAGTATGTCGATGTCAGCTCCAAAGATTCGGTTGAGAAGATGGCGCAGTCCGTTAAAAAGCGTTTCGGAAAGGTGGACATATTGATCAATTGCGCGGCGCTCGATCCTAAATTCGAAGCCGGCGATATGGAAAAACACGGCTATGCATTCGAAGATTATCCGTTGGAGTCATGGGAAAGAGCGGTATCCGTCAATCTAACGGGCGCCTTTTTATGCTGTCAGGTGATCGGCCGGATCATGATATCTCAGGAGAAAGGCGTTATTGTGAACGTCGCCTCTGAGATCGGTATGATCGCTCCTGACAATAGGATCTATATTAAAAAGGCGGAACCGGAAAAGAAAAGATTTAAACCGATCGACTATCCTGTCACAAAAGCGGCGCTTATACATCTTTCGAGGTATCTCGCGTCTTATTGGGGAGATAAGAATATTCGAGTCAATACGCTGACACCGGCAACTGTTTATACAGATCAGGATGATGAGTTGGTGAAAAACATCTCTTACAGGGCGATCCTCGGCAGGATGTCCGATAAAAACGAATTCTGCGGGGCGCTGATATTCTTGGTCTCTGACGCCTCAAGTTATATGACGGGCGCGAACCTCGTAGTGGACGGCGGCAGGACGGCTTGGTAGGGATTACGTAGGGAAATGCCGGGTTAGGTTTACGGTTTTCGGTTCACGGTTTACGGAAAATCCAATGGGATTTAAAAAACCGTACACCGTAAACCGTACACCGTAAACCGTACACCGTAAACCGTACACCGTAAACCGTACACCGTAAACCGTAAGTGAGATATTCAAAATGAACAACATAACAATCGGCATCATGCAGGGTCGGCTGATGCCTCCGGTCAACGGTCAGCTGCAGGCATTTCCGGGAAAGGGGTGGGAGAAGGAATTTTCCCGGGCCGGCCTGTGCGGGTTGGACACGATCGAATTCATTTTTGACACGGATGAAGAATATAATCCGCTTCACGATGACGAAAAAATCGAACGGATCCGGGAATTATCGAGGGATCATAGGATCAAGGTATCCTCCGTATGCGCCGATTACTTTATGAGGAGAGGCTTCCTGCGGGTGGCTGACGAGGAGCGTAAGAAAAATGTGGAAATGCTCCGGAAGCTGACTTTAAGATGCGATAAAATCGGTATCCGGTATATCGTAATACCGTTTGTGGATGAATCCGAAATAAAAACGGCTGAAGAGCTGTATATAGTACGGGACGCATTGATCGAAGCGCTTGACGGCACAAAAGGGTGCGATGTCTATTATGCGCTTGAGATGTCGCTTCCGGCCGAGAGAATCGTCCCGTTTCTGAAGGAGGCCGGCCACCCTCGGTTGAAGATCAATTATGATACGGGAAACTCAACGGCCCTCGGTTATGATCTAGCCTCCGAAATAGAGCAGCTGGCTCCGTGGATCGTGGATGTGCATATTAAGGACAGGAAGGTGGGCGGAGGAAGTTGTATCCTCGGAGAAGGCGATACTGACTTTGACGGTGCGTTTAGGGCGTTGGCCGGGATCGGCTTCCGCGGCCCGTATATCATCCAGGCGCAGCGCACCGGAAACGAGGCCAAACTCGCAAAGCGCTATCTGGGGTTCGTGAAAAATATGATCTCTCGCTCGCGCAGAGCATACAGCTCTCATTCTGTCTCCAAGGGGAGTTTCCCCTTAACCGTAAACCGTGAACCGAAAACCGATAACCGAAAACCGAGAACCGAATAAGGATAATATGAAGATACTAATGGCAGGGCTGGGGTCTATCGGCCAGCGGCACCTGCGGAATATACTGTCTATTTTAGGGGAAGATGCTGAGATAAGCGCATACAGGGTCCGTAAGGGGCAGGAGGTGTTTACCGATAAGCTGTCAGTTTTAAAAGGCGCCCGGCTGGAGGAAGAATATAAATTCAGGTCTTTTGATTCTCTGGACGAGGCGCTTGCCGGTTCTCCTGAAGCGGTGTTTATTTGCAATCCGACCAGTATGCATATACCGGTCGCGCTGGCCGCCGCGAAAAAGGGCTGCCACCTCTTTATCGAAAAACCGCTTTCGCATGATCTCGAGGGAATTGAAGAGCTTGAGTCTATTGTCAGGGAGAAGGGCCTGACGGCGCTGGTGGGTTTCCAGCTGCGTTTCCACCCGTGCTATTTGAAATTAAAAGAGCTGATAGCGGAGGAAAGGGCCGGCAATATTTTATCGGCCTTCATAGAGGTAGGCGAATTTCTCCCCGCATGGCATAAATGGGAGGACTACCGAAGGATGTATGCCTCACGAAAAGACCTGGGCGGAGGCGTTGTACTGACTCAGATACACGAAATCGACTACGCGATGGACATTTTCGGAGCGCCGCAGCGCATATGCGCTGCCGGCGGACATTTGAGCTCCCTCGATATCGACGTCGAAGATACCGTTGACGCGCTCATGGAATTTTCGCACAAAGGGAGGAGGCTGCCGGTCAGTTTTCATATGGATTATCTGCAGAGGCCCCCAAGGCGGGGATGCAGGATAATCGGGGAAGACGCGATTATCGCAATGGATTTGGTTGCGCAGAATGTAGTTATAATCAATAGTGACGGCAAAGAGGAGAGGTTCGAATACGGTGACTTTTCGAGAAATCAGCTATTTATAGATGAAATAAAACATTTCTTCGCATGTATCCGGGCCGAGGAGAAGCCGCTGGTCGACATATCAACGGCGCTTCAAGGGATGAAGACAGCCATGGCCGTCAAGGAATCGATGAATAAGAGAAAAAAGGTATTATTGAAATTTTAAAAAAGGAGGCATTATGAAGAGGGAAGTGAAGCTCGGCGATACATGGGTGGGGAGCGGACATCCATGTTTCTTTACCGCAGAGATAGGGATCAATCACAACGGCGATATAGCGATAGCAAAGAAACTTATTGATGTGGCAATACTTACGGGATGCAATGCCGTAAAGTTTCAGAAAAGGACGATCGAGGTCGTGTATTCGCCGGAAGATCTTGACCGTCCGAGGGAAAATCCGTTCGGGCCGACCAACAGGGATTTAAAGAGAAACCTCGAATTCGGAAAGAAAGAATATGAACAGATCGATAGGTATTGCAAAGAAAAAGGTATTATGTGGTATGCCTCCTGCTGGGATGAGCAATCGATCGACTTCATGGAGGAGTTTGATCCGCCTTGTTATAAAATAGCTTCAGCTTCGCTTACCGATGATGACCTTCTTCGTCATACCCGCAAAACCGGCAAGCCGATAATACTATCTACGGGCATGTCGTCTATGGGTCAGATCTACCACGCCGTAGAAGTGCTTGGAGAAGAAGGCCTAGTCATCATGCATTGCACTAGCACGTATCCGTCAAAACCCGATGAGTTAAACCTGAGGATGATAGAGACGCTTCATAGAGAGTTTAAGTGTCCTATCGGTTACTCCGGACACGAAGTCGGCCTGATGACTACTTTGGCCGCAAAGGTATTAGGGGCATCTATGCTTGAGCGCCATATAACGTTGGACCGCGCGATGTGGGGAAGCGACCAGGCGGCCTCGGTAGAATCTCACGGAATGATGAGGTTGATCAAAGACATCCGTTCCGTGGAATCGGCGCACGGTGACGGCGAGAAGATCATTTATGAGAGCGAGATGCCTATTATGAAGAAGCTGCGAAGAAAAGGATGAGTTTTGTGAAAGATAAGACGATTTTAATCGCGCTGAATCACGGCATATCGGTCAGGAACATCCTGCAGACGGATATATTCCGCATTTTACAGAAAAGCGGCATAAAGATCGTCATCCTGACGCCGAATGCTGAAAATGAATCCTTCCGGCGGATGTATAAATCGGATAACGTCTATTTTGAAAAATTGAACTGGGATAAGTATGATGCCTATTTTCGGCGTTCTAGATTGCAGCCGAGGCTGAAGTGTGTCCGGTGGTTTACCCTAAACGGGCGCTACGATCTTACAACCATTTCCGACTGGTATGAAAAGGTGCATAAAAAACAAAGGAACTCCTCGACGGCTCGCCATAAAATCGTGAATTTAGTTGAGGATAGTTTGATCCGTTTGCTTAGATCAAGCAGTATCTTAAGAAAGATATTTATTCGCCTCGAATCATTATTTTTCTCACCCCCATACCATAGAGATATTTTTTTAAGGCATAAACCAGATTGGGTCCTTGTAACGAGCTTAGGCTTCTTTGACTATGATCAGTATATTATGAGGGAAGCTAAAAAGCACGGAGCCAAGCTTATATCTTATATTTTAAGCTGGGACAATACGTCAACACGCGGCATCGGCGCAGAATTTCCGGACGAGGTAATCGCCTGGACGGACATTATGAAGAAAGAGCTTATACAACTTCACGATATTAAACCGGAAAAGATTTTTGTGGGAGGGGTAGCCCATTACGACCATTATTACCACAGGGAATCGATTTATGAGCGAAGGGATTTTTTGTCGAGATTCAATCTATCCGAAGGGAGAAAACTCATATTTTTCGCCACAAAATCTCCGACAGGCTTTCCCTGGAACCCGGACATCGTAGAGATAATCGCCGAAGCTATACAAAACGATGTATTTGCATATCCCTGCCAATTACTGATCCGGCTCCACCCTATTCATTTTCGCCGCGCCGGAGGGGAACTGAGATTTAAAGATTTTTTCGACCGCTATGATAAGATCTCGCGTAGATATAAGCATGTGTCCTTCAATATACCGCATATAAGATCAAAGGAAATAGCCTTTGATCTGCCGAAGAGCGAATTATATGATGTGGCGTCGCTGCTTCATTACTCTGATGTGATGCTGAACGTATTTTCTACGATGAATCTTGAAGCGAGCATATTCGATACGCCTATTATCAATGTGTGCTTTGAAGGTGAAAGGGCCGGGCAATATGGCAATACACCCAGGGTCAATATCAACATCGACGAAATGCAGACTCATAACCAGCGGATTGTGAAGACCGGCGGCATAAGGCTTGCGCGCAGTAAAAGAGAATTAGTAGATCTGATCAATATGTATCTTAAGAATCCTGAAATGGACATGGAGGGCAGGGCGAAAATCGTCAGGGATGAATGCGGTCCTAATCAGGGCCGCGCAGGATTTATCATAGGAAAGCATATATCAAAACTGCTGGGCAGCGAAACAGGAGTGGGCGAAATAAATGCAGACGGATTACCCGTAAGGAAAGAAGAGAGATGTGCCGATGCTTTTAACAAAAGATAACGCGGTCAACTTGGTTTGCCCCCGCTGCAAAAACCCGCTTGCGGAAACAGGCGATGTATTACAGTGCGGGTCGTGCGGAGTTGATTGGAAAGTCGAAAACGGTGTACCCATCCTGACGGAATCGTCAAAATGGTATCCCAAGGAACATATGACAAAAGAGCAATTTGAGGAATTGCTTGGGGATATAGATTCGAAAGGATGGGAAGAGGCTATCAAGGTTGCAACGGGCTCTATGCGAGACTCGAAGGGTTTTAATATCCTGGCTTTTAACGAATCAAGGAGAGACCTTTCGTCTATACTCCCGCTTAATAAAGAATCCGTCGTGCTTGATTACGGATGCGGGATGGGGGGTATTAGCTTCAATCTCGCCAAGTCGTGCGGTCATATCATCGCCGCCGACCAAAGCGCGTTTCGGGCACAATTCATACGTGCCCGCTGTAAAAATTCAGGGGTGCCCAACGTTACGCCGGTGTGCGCCGGAAATTCACGCTATCTGCCTTTTTCCGATAATAGTTTTGACGCGGTAATCATGAACGGTGTTTTGGAATGGATGCCGCTTTCCATGGAGGGAGACCCCCGCGACATTCAAATGTCGGCTCTTAAAGAGGCCGGCAGGGTCCTTAAAAAAGGGGGCATCATCTACCTGGCGATAGAAAACAGGTTCGGCTACAGATATCTGTTTTTCGGAAAGGGCGATAGCCATAATCAAAAAAAGAAAAAGATACGCTATATTACACTTTTACCGCGGGTTATCGCGAATCTTTATTCGAAGTTAAGGATCAAGGCGCCTTACAGATGCTATCTCTATTCGTACGGAGGCTACAGAAAAATGCTAATAGATTCGGGTTTTAGAAAATGCGTTTTCTATTTCCCGTATCCGGACCATAATCATCTTAAGTATATCATTCCGGTCGATAACCGGAAGGCAAGTTCTTCTTTCCTGAATTATATTTTAAATGGGGCGTCTTTATCCGCAAAGGAAAGATCCGCTATTTCATTTTTGAGTTTTACGGGGCTCCTGAAGCATTTCGCGCAGGACTATTTAATTATCGCCACGAGGTGATCATGCTCGAAACAGTGAAAGTTGATAATAGCCCGGTTGCGCCGTTATTGCGGAAATGCGGCATCGGCAGCGAGGATGGTTCGCCCTTTATGATCAATAACAGGGATAAGATAACCCTGTATTTTGTTATGGAGAGGGGCTTATCCCGTTACTGCGTAAAATTGGCGAGGTATCCGAAACATAACCGTTTTATTGAGCATGAGTATGATAACCTGTCAAAACTTCATACATTAATAAGCGGGAACAGAATTCTTGAAAATAGTATTCCTAAGCCCATATCTCTGGGGTATGACAACGACAGGGCTTATGCAGTCACCGATTTTTTCAACGGCCGCAAATTGTTTTCGGCCGCGTTTAGGCCGAAACAGTACGAACAGATAGTTTCATGGTTGATCGAGCTGCACTGGCTGACCAGGAAAGAGGCAGGATTCGATAGGGATATCTTGATGCGGTATATAAATCATCGCCTTGAGCCGGTAGCGACACTTGATGATATGCCCGAAGATTTACGCCTTTTGTTTGATAATATCATGGACGGCTGGAACCGGATGGGCAGGAAGTCGATTCCGGCGGTTTTCACCCATAATGATTTTACAATCGCAAATATTTTATTCAATAACGACGATCTTTATGTAGTCGACTGGAGCTGGGCTACTGAGGCCGGATTTCTTTTTGTAGACCTATTGGATGCTCTTCTATACTCAGTATACAAAGGGAACGATGATTATATTTCCGCTTTAAAAATACTTTTTTCAGGAAGCACCGTAAAACGCGGGAAGATGATCGCCGGATCGATCAAAAGATACAAAGATAGATTTGACCTGTCCGATGAGCTGGCCCGCTGGTTGACGGAAGTATTCCTTTTCGGCAAGGCGGCTCAATTTCACCAAGCGGGGCGCATGGATAGATTTAATCCGCTGGCTGATTGCTGTAGTTATGTTCATGGACTGAGGGCATCGGAGTTATTTTCTCAATAGGAAGAGGCAATGATGGCATATTTCAAAGGGCAAAAGCGCAGGTTATCGTTTATGGAAAAGTATATGACAGGCTTGAGGCCTGTCGATTGCCCCGTATGCGGGAGCGGTAAGTCTACGGTGCTGGGGGCCAGAAGCAGGGGCGGGCTCAGTATAAATTCGGTGCTATGCGCCAACTGTTCGCTGGTGTACCTTAATCCCAAGCCCTTGCCGGAAAAATACCACGAGTTTTACGCCTCCGGAGACTACAGGCGTTTTTTGAATATTGTCAAGGGAGCAAAAACCGGCGATGATATCAACAATTTCTTTACCGAAAAAAAGTTTATTGATAGAAAAGAATATGGCGCGCAAATAGCCAGAAAGTATTTCAGCAATATTTTGGTAAAGGACGACTTATATTTCGATTTCGGATGCGATTCCGGCGGCATTATGGCGGGCGTGCGCGATGAAACAGGCTGCAGGATCATGGGTAATGAGCCCTCCAGGCTATGCGCGGATTTTATCCGCGAAAGACTTGGGGTCCGGATACTTTGCTGTGGCATGGAAGGCATGTGTGATTCCGATAAGGAAATATATAAAGGCAAGGCGAAAGCCGCATCACTCATCGGCGTACTGGAACATGTCAATGACCCGATCGCATGTTTGAATATCGCCTATGGGGTACTCTCGGACGGGGGATTCCTCTACGTTGAGAGCCTCGATATCCTTAAACGCATGGAAAGGAATAAGGAGTCGGTTGAAGATGCGGCAACAATAGATCACCAATATTATTTCCATGAAGACGTGTATAAATATATGCTGCGATCCTGCAATTTTGAAGTTAAGAGATTCGATTATGACGAAAAAGGCAAGATCATGAGGGTGTTGGCTCAAAAGGTCGGGCCTGAATCGCCTAAAAATAGATTTGAAGCAGCAGAAATAGTAGATAGGATCTCGCGGCTGAATAGCGAGGCAGCGCGCTATCAAGCGGGTATTTTCAGAAGGGCCGGAAAGAAGGCGGCACAAGCGGCAAGAAAGGTGCTAAAGTGGAAGTCACCCTCATAAACGTAGGGGACATTATCGCGTACGGGCTCAGGTGCGTCTCCTCAAACCTGAAAAAGCACGGAATCGGTACGAGGATGATATTTATTCCCCCAAGATTTGCCGATATTTCGCACAAGAATCTCTTTGCCGGTATTGCGGAAGTAGCCGGAGATTCCGCCTTTATAGGCATATCGCTTATGGCGGGACAGTATAAGAGCGCCGTTTATTTGACCGAAAATTTAAAAAAAATAACGGATGCCCCGGTTTACTGGGGAGGGATACATCCGACCGTTTGCCCGGATGAAAGCATAAAGCACGCTGACGCTATCTGCATAGGGGAAGGCGAGGAAACCGCGGTTGCCCTGGCAAAGAGAATGGGATCCGGAGGGGGTTTGGAAGGTCTGGACGGCATATGGTTCAAAAAGGACGGAGGGGTCGTAAAGAACCGCCAGAGACGCATCCCGGAGGATCTTGATTCATTACCGCCTCCGGACTATAGTTTCGATACTCACTATGTGTTCGATTTTGATAAGGGGATCATGGCGCGTATGGACGATCATTATTTCTTTAAACACAGAGGGGACAGGTACACCACCCTTCCTACGCGCGGGTGCGCGATGAATTGCTCCTATTGCGTCAATGCGTATTTGCATGATATGTATCCGGGATCGAATAGATTGAGAAGCAAAAGCGTCGATACGCTTATCTTGGAGTTAAAATGGGTAAAGGACAATCTGAAATTTATCCGGCAAATAAACTTCTATGACGATGATTTTCTTCGGTTACCTGTGGAATATATCCGTGATTTTGTCGATCGTTACAAGCGGGAGATCGATATGCCTCTGGTCTTGACGGGTATAAGCCCCGCCAATTTCAACATGGAAAAACTGGAATTGATCAGCCGGAAGATCAGATTGGATAAATTACGGATGGGGGTTCAATCCGGCTCAGAGAGGACCAGGAAGGAAATATTCAATCGGCCGCATTCCGATAAACAATTGCTTAGTGTGATCCAACAGTTATCCCGGGTAAGAAGAAAGGGCCGTATTCTCTACGACGTCATTTTAGATGTTCCTTGGGAGAATGAAAAAGATAAAATCGATACCTTCCGCTTTTTGATGAAGATCCCGAGGCCCTTTTGGCTCATTGTCTATTACCTGACATTCTATCCCGGTACAGCGCTTTATGAAAGGGCACAGAAGGAAGGCGTATTGAATGATATCAATAACGGTTATTCCCAAAGGTATCAACGCCCGCGCACAAAGGACAAGTTAAATAAGATCATTACCTTGACAGATAAGATGCCGCGGTGGTTTCTATGGCTTTTATTCTATACGAGAAAGGCCGCTTTAATTTCAGATGTTTTGATTTTTTCCGGGGATATGGTCATCGTTATCCATAATGCTTTACGGCGGATACTTACGGGAATAGCCCTAACCAAGAGAAGATTGAGTTTTAGACGGGCACAATGAAGAAGGTAGTATTGACCAATATAGGCTGTTCTTCTGCCGGCGCAAAGCCGATCGCGACATCAATACTATCGGCCGTGCTGAAAAAAAGAGGCCATAGCGTCTCTCTATTTGATACCACATTTATGGATTTGGGGTTTATGCTCGACGGCGAGATATCCGACAGGCTGAAGATGTTTAAGCCCGTTGACTGGAAGGGGCGCGGTCTGGTAAGAGACAAAAATGTCGATGCCAAAGAGGAATTTATAAGATTCCTGGATAGGGAAAAGCCGGATGTCATCGCTGCAAGCGCTTTTAGCGATATGTACAGGCATACAATGGAATTTTTGAGGATTGCCAAGGAAAGATACGGTATCCCCGTTATTATCGGTGGCATTCATGCCACACTGCTGCCCGATGAAGTCATAGCTGAAGATTGCGTAGACGCCCTTTGTGTCGGAGAGGGAGAAGATGCCCTGGTCGAGTATGTAGACTCACTTGACGGTAAAAAAGCGACAAGGACCGATATAAAAAATCTATGGATCAAGCGCGATGGGTCCGTATATAAAAATTCCCTCCGCGAGCTTAAAGAACTTGATTCCCTCCCATTTATGGATTACTCCATTTACGACGAAAGACAATTCCTGCGCCCGTTCGAAGGAAGGATATTACGAAGCGGCGACTACCAGGATAAACGCGGCTGCCCGCGCAGGTGCACCTATTGCGCATATGCGGTGATAAATAAGGATATATACCCCGGGGGGAGGATCAAGTTTTATTCAGCGGAGAGATTTGCGGAAGAGGCAAAATACCTGAAGCAGGCTTTTGACCTGGAATTCTTCAAAATATTCTCGGAGGATATATTCTTGAGGCCGGAGGATGATCTGGCGAGAATGTCGGAATTGTATTCAAAAAAAGTGGGGCTGCCTTTTACGACCAGCGCGCACCCGCTTTCCGTTACGGAAAAGAAGGCAGGGTTGTTAAAAAAGATGAATTGTGTCAGCGTTTCCGTGGCGCTGGAATGCGGCAACGCCCAATACCGCGAAAACATGCTGGGGCGTAAATATACAAACGGGCAGTTTGCCAGGAGCATTAAAATTTTACAGGAAGCCGGCATACGGGCGGTCTCTTTAAATATGATAGGCCTGCCGGGAGAGACGAGAAAGATGATATTCGAGACCATCGAGGTCAATAGAAAGGTAAAGCCGGATTTCGCGGACTTCGGATGTTTTTTTCCGTTTCGGGGAACGCCCCTGGGGGACACAGCGGTCAGGGACGGGTTAGCGTATCCCGGCGAAATAAAAAGATCCAGGAGCGACCACGGAAAATCAATACTCCACATGCCTCACCTAGGGGCAGAGGAGATCAACGGCATAATGAAGATGCATCATTTTTATCTGCGTTATCCTAAGGCCCTGTGGCCGTTTTTCAGATTGCGCGAAAGGGATAATTTTTTTAAGGTAAAGGCGTAAATAAATGGCGATAGGCGAAAAAATAAGATTCTTGTGGAAGGCTATAAGGGTATATAAATATTTCGCCCTTTTTCTCTTTTTCATCATCCTGGCAGCCGCGCTGACGGAAACTATCGGCATCGGTATGGTCATGCCGTTCCTGGAAGTTGTTTTCGATCCGGGCAGTTCGTCGGGTTCTGTCAGGTTCATGGAGCCTATTTTGAGTCGTTTTCCGGATGCGCACAGGCTTATGGTCATAGGCATATTACTTATGGGGTTGATCCTGATAAAAAATCTACTTATCATATTCAGGATCGGCCTTTCCACACATTTTGTTTTTCGCTTCAGAAGATTATGGCAGTGCGCGGTTATGGAGAAATACATGTATGCGGAATACTCTTTTCTCCTATCTCATAAACAAGGGTATCTGTTAAACAATCTTTTAATAGAACCTGGCAGAGCGGCAAAATCACTGCAGCAACTAATAGAGTTTTCCTCAAAGGCGATTTTAGCTTTTTCTCTTTATTGCCTGTTGATCATAGTAAGCTGGAAAGCTACTTTAAGCATTACTTTTGTGGGTCTTCTCATAGTCCTCCTGCTGAGTAAACCTACTTATAATTACGCTATCGGAGTCGGACGAAAAAAAGTATCACTTTCGCAGGATATAACTGCCATGGGCGCGGAGAATATCAGCGCGATCCGTCAGATAAAGATATTTTCTCTTGAAAACGATACTTGCCGCAGATTCAGGGAAAAGCTGGAGGACATCATTCGCGTAATGACGAAGTTCAACGTGATCCGCAGATTACCCAATCCAATCGCGGAGACACTCTTTATAGCAGGAGTAGTGTTGACACTCTTATACCTTAATTATTTTACCTTAGTTCCACTGATGACCATAGCTCCGGTTATAGGGCTTTTTGTTGTCACTTCCCAGAGGTTTTTTCCGGTCGTTTCGCAATTGTTTGCCGAGCGGATGAACATCCTTACGTTTATTCCTTCCCTGAAGGTGGCGTATGGTTTATATGATTCGAAAATACGAAACGAAGAATTGAAGACAGGGGAGGCTATTGACTCTATCAAGAGAGGCATTGAATTTAAAAACGTTTTTTTTACGTATAAAGGCTCACGGCCGCTTTTTGAGGATTTAAGCCTAATCATTCCGAAGGGAAAGACAACAGCGATCGTAGGCCCGTCCGGTTCGGGCAAATCGACCATGGTCGACCTGTTGACCGGTTTTTTTAAGAAGCAGAACGGGGAGATATTAATAAACGGCATAGACATCGATAGGATAAACCTGCGGTCATGCCGCAGGCTCATAGGATATGTCAGCCAGGATACGTTTCTCTTTAACGCTACGGTGAGAGAAAATATTATTGCCGGAAGACCGGACGCGCCGGAGCGGGAGATGGTAATGGCCGCGAAGCAGGCTCACGCGGATGAGTTTATACGCCGGCTGCCGCAGGGATATGATACGGTGCTGGGTGACAGGGGGTTGAAGGTCTCCGGGGGGCAGCGCCAGAGGATCGCCATAGCAAGAGTTCTTATACGCAACCCGGAGGTGTTGATATTTGATGAAGCCACCAGCTCGCTTGACTCCGAATCCGAAAGGTTGATCCAGGAATCGATTGATTCGTTCGCGGGCAAAAAAACCATTATCGTCATATCTCACCGTTTCTCGACAGTGAAGAATGCCGACGTGATCTATGTTTTTGATAAAGGCCATATAGTGGAATCCGGGACATTTGAGGAGCTCGAGAAGAGTAAGGGCCGATTTTATCAGATGAATATCGTGTAAAGAGTTTTATGTGCCGTTCAGGTGGTTTGGAAGTACTTTTTTACAAAAGGAGGGTAAGTAGATGAAAGAAAAAATTTTTAACGCGAAATGTACGTGCCGGAATTGTCCGGCAGCCGATTTTGGCGGGAAATCTGAAAAAGATCAAGGCGGATCAGAGGCCCGCGTCATGGTTGAGTGCAGGCGCAGGCCGGAGCTCGGTTTCTTTGATCCCACAAACGTTACCTTTGAAAAATGTTCGGAATGGATCAGCACGCCGTACGGCTATTTTTTAAAGGATATGCGCGTGATGATCTTAGGCATTGACGGGTATCTGGGCTGGACTCTTGCATTATGGCTCGGCAAACTTGGATGCAAGGTGAGCGGGGTGGATAACTATAACAGGCGCAACTGGGTGAAGGAAAGAGGGGCGCATACGGTTGTTCCAATATCGAGGATGACCGAAAGGCTTCACGCAGCGAAAGAGGTGCTGGGCATACATATTAATTTCCGCGAGATAGATATCCTTAATAAGTCTTCCTTGAAGGAGTTTATCGATGAGATAAAACCGGAGGCCATAGTCCATTATGCCGAATGCCCAAGCGCGCCTTACAGCATGATAGACTTTGAGCATGCAAGCCTGGTTCAAACAAACAATGTGATAGGGACGTTGGGTGTTCTTTTCAGTATGCATGAAGTGGTGCCGGAAACATCGCTCATTAAATTGGGAACGATGGGGGAGTACGGGACGCCGTTATCGGGCAGGCCGCTTTTTGAGGGATTTTTTCCCGAGGACGCGGTCCTTCACTGGAAGAACCGCAAATGGAGCATGGGCGGGGAATTGACGCCGCGTTATCCCGCGTCTTTCTACCATATTACCAAAGTCCAGGATACCATAAACGTGCATCAATCCTGCAGGTATTGGCAGCTCCGTTCATATGACGTGATGCAGGGGGTCATATACGGAGTGCACACCGAGCAGGTTGCCGCCGACCCGCGGCTGCGGACGCGCCTGGATATCGACGAATGGTTCGGGACGGTAGTCAACCGGTATGTCGCTCAGGCGATCATCGGTTTCCCGCTTACGATTTTCGGGGGAGGAGGCCAGACGCGCGGTTTCATCTCTCTGGAAGACGCTATGCAGTGCATAACCCGGCTCATCGCGAAACCGCCCGCGCCAGGTGAGTACGGCGTGATAAATCAGATGTCCGGATATTACAACGTGAAGCAGCTTGCCGAAACGGTAGCGAAAATCGGCTCAGAAGAATTCGATTTTGACGTAAAGATCCAGAGGGTGGAGAACCCGCGGATAGAGGCAAACAGGCACACCTTTGAGCCGATATTTGACAAATTGCCGGATGAGTTCGGGTTTATTCAAAGCAACACTTTAGAAAATGAAATAAGGAGGATGTTTAAACTTTTGTCTCAGCCCCATATAAAGAGCAGGATCGAGGAAAAAAGGCATCTTATCATGCCCAGGACGTGGTGGTCGGGCGTAAAGAAGGAGGTCAAGAGGATCGAGATGCTGAATAACTCAATCCGGGAAACGGTAGCTAAGCAATGAAAGTCGAATTCTATAAACACAATATCGGTGAAGAAGAGAAGAGGAAGGCCTTGGAAGTCCTCGATGGCATATTCCTAACTACAGGAAAATACGTAGAGGAGTTCGAAAAGACATTTTCGGATTATCTCGGTGTAGAATTTGCCGTAGGCGTTTCATCCTGCACGGCTGCGCTTCATCTTGCTCTCATGCATTACGGCATCGGCGCGGGAGACGAAGTCATTACAACACCGCTTACATTTATAGCTACGGCAAATGCAATTCTTTATAGCGGAGCAAAACTTGTATTTGTTGATGTTGAAAAAGAGACAGGGTTGATAGATCCCGAAAAGGTGGAAGCTGCCGTAACGAAGCGCACAAAAGCTATTATACCCGTGCACCTCTACGGGGTGATGGCGGACATGAAAAGGTTGCGTAAAGTCGCCGATAAATACGGATTAAAAATCATAGAGGATTCAGCGCACTGCATCGAAGGCGAGAGAGACGGCATAAGGCCGGGCGAGTCAGGCGATGCGGCCTGTTTCAGTTTTTACGCGACAAAGAATATAACAAGCGGAGAAGGCGGCGCGATAACTGTTCACACAAAAGAGGAGAAAGACAGGCTTTACAAATTACGTTCCCACGGCATGTCCAGGGAAGCATACGGCAGATATGAAAGTCTTTACAGGCACTGGGACATGGAGACACTGGGCTGGAAATACAACATGAACAACATACAGGCCGCCCTATTATTAAATCAGATCAAGAATGTAGAAAAATATTGGAAAAGAAGAGAAGAGATCTGCCGGCGGTACGAGTCGGCCTTTAAGGATGAGAAAAAGATACGGCTTCTAACCATACCTCCGCATACAAAGAGCGCGCGGCATCTGATCACGATTTTGGTAGATCCCCAGACAAGGGATGAGATCCTCGCAAAACTCCAAAAAAGGGATATAGGCGTTGCGGTAAATTTCAGGCCTATACACCTTTTGACATACTATCGGCAGACATACGGCTATAAAATAGGCGCGTTTCCCGCAAGCGAGGAGATAGGGGGCGGGACTATCAGCCTACCGCTCTATCCCCAACTCACAGATGAGGAGATCGAATACGTTATCAAATCGGTAAAAGAGGCGATCAGAAAATAGATGAGTTATTTAAGCGATATAAAAAAGGTGATACGCACCAACGAAGCTATTGAGTTCCCGAAAGTCATCCTCATAGACAACTTCAACGGATGCAATCTGCGCTGTTCAATATGCGACCACAAAAATATGGAAAAATACAGGCGCATTCAAAAAATGGATCTCGAGTTGTATGAAAAGGTCATAGATGAGATAGCCGTGATGGATCCTGATGCCAGGGTATGGGAGATATTTTTTGGTGACCCGTTTTTATGTAAAGATATGCCTATGAGGATAAAATATGCGAAAGATAAAGGCCTTAAAGACGTAGTTCTCAATACAAACGGCGCATTGATGACTCCTGAGAGAGCTAAACCCGTTATCGAAGCCGGTCTGGATGCCATGTATGTGGGCATTGACGCTACGAAGGCCGGGACCTATGATAAGATAAGAGTAGGGGGAGATTTTAATAAAACCGTGGAAAATACGCTGAGCTACAGAGATCTATTGAAAAAATACGGCACGGAAAACCAAAAGCTATATGTTCAATTTGTGGTCTGCGGCATAAACAGCGATGAAGCGGAAGGTTTCAAAGATTTTTGGACGAAGGAAAAAATTAATGTTAAGATCCGGCCAAAAGTGAGCTGGGCGGGCCTGGTAGAGGCCATGAATCTACGTGACAACAAGGGCCTGACCCGCAAACCTTGTTACTGGCTCATGCGGACGATCAATATATGCGCCGACGGTGAGGTTACGCTTTGCTCGGTAGATGTCCATTGCCATGTAAAGTGCGGCAATGCGGCGGATAAGACTATAAAAGAGATATGGGACGGCAAACTCAAAGAATACCGCGCCATGCATAATGCGGGCAGGTATGATGCGCTGCCGCCCATGTGCAGAGATTGCGGAGACTGGCAATCTACCTATGCGGAGTTTTTTAAGCCCGCGCTTTAAACGGTCAAGGATAGAAGAATGCCTGAAAAAGAGATAAGCCACACTAAAGAGAGATACGCTATCAAGGGGGGCGCCGAAGAATTTCCCTTGATGCTCATATTGTCACTTGTTTATGTCTGTAACAGCAAGTGCCCCAATTGTCCGTATAGCAACTGCGATATTCAGAAAACTTATGACGATGCGCCGGTAATGCCGGAAGATATCTTCAGAAGGATCGTTGAAGAATCCGGACGATACAATGCCTATCTCAGAATAACAGCCGGCGGTGAGCCTATGCTCCACCCAAAGGCCGTCGACTTGATGGCCTACGCTAAAAGGCAAGGCACGAGGATAGGGTTGATCACGAATGGCTCACTATTCGACAGGAAGAAACTAACTTCTCTTATAGAAGCCGGCGTAGATAATATCGAATTCAGCATCGATGCCGGCGACGAGGAGACATATAAGAGGGTGAGGCCCGGCCTGGATTGGAAAAGAGTGAATGAAAATGTCCGAATGGCGGCTGATATCAGAGATCATCTGAAGGCGCCTACCCGGATTATTGTCAGCGTCATAAACCAAAAGGACGTTGACATAAAAGCGGCCGATGGTTATTGGGGGAAAATCGCGGATAAGGTTCAGATAAGGAAATACTTGACCTGGGGCTACAACAAAGATCATTCGGCGGATCCCACACCTTATCTTCCTCTCGAAGAAGCGGTTCCGTGCCCATGGCTTTTTGAAAGGTTTAACATAGATACGAGGGGTGATGTTACCGTATGCGGCGAAGATATTGCTTTCGGCGAAAAATTCGGCAATGTTATGGAACACTCAATAAAAGAACTGTGGCGGCACCCCAAAATGGAATATTTCAGAAAGACGCATTTAGGCAAAAAAGGCGCCGAGATCCCCATATGCGGCAAGTGTGATGATTGGCAGTACCGTTCATGGAATTATAATTACTGGAAAGTCGTCGATGATGCCGAGAAGACTAAAGGACTGAGATCGAAGAGATGAAGACTCATAAAAAAGTATTCTTAATAACGGGCGGATTCGGGTTTTTAGGCCCGCATCTCGTTCAACTTTTACTTAAGAAGGTCAGTCATTGCGCGATGTATGTAGTAGGCAGGAAGAAGGCCAAGCTTATTTGGAAAGGAGACTCAAGGGTCAAATTCATTTACGGTGATTTGCGGGATGCCGGACTTTGGGCCGGATTGCCTAAGGACATCACGCATGTCTTTCATTTGGCCGCCGTTATTCCCTGGGGAAAGATGGATCAAAATAGGACGGACGTATTTATGGATAACGTCCTGCCTATTTCGCATCTAATCGGATCCAGCCGGGCCTGGCCCGGGTTGAGGCAGGTTATATATTCTTCATCTATCTCGGTCTATGCGAGGACAAATCGATTTATAAGAGAAGGTTCGCTTAAGGATCCGCCGAATGTTTACGGCGCTGCCAAGCTGGAAGGAGAGATCCTGTTGCAGAATTTAATAGCAAGGGGGATCAAGGTCACTTACTTAAGGTATAGCTCTATTTACGGACATGGGCATCACCCAGGGACTGTCCTGCCGGTCATGCTCGATCGGGCTTTAAAAAGAAAAGAGGTCCTTGTCTATGGAACGGGCAATCGAACACAGGATTTTCTTTATTGCGAAGATGCGGCAAACGCAAATCTTCTGGCTTATGAGAAGAGCGCGAACGGAGTATTTAACATAGGATGCGGGGTGCCGGTTTCTATGAGGGAACTGGCTCATGCTATCAGCGATGTTTTTACGAATGGCAAAGCGAAGCTTATGCGGCAGCCCGCGAAAAAAAACCGCGAGCCGGGTTATAAAATCGACATTTCCAGAGCAAAGAGGGCATTGGGTTACCGGCCGACGCGAATAAAAGAAGGTTTGCGAAGACTAAAGAAGGATATGGAGAGGTATTAGGTGGATTTTCATCGCGTGTTAGTAACTGCAGTAGGCGGAAACATCGGCCAGGGGGTCATCAAGGCCCTCAGGGCTGGAAAAAGGCACTACCACATCGTCGGGGTGGATATGGAACCTCTCTCGGCGGGTTTTTCGCTTGTCGACAGCTATTATCGGATGCCGAGGACGGGAGACCCGAGTTTCAATGATAAATTAATCGAAATCGCGCGACGGGAAAAAATAGAAGGGATTTATGTCTGCTCTCCGACTGAGCTTGAACCCTTTAGCATCTATAAGGAAGAGCTGGAAAGAGAGTTGGGCCTCACGGTATTCGTGAACCCTATAGATGTGATCCGCATCGGCTCTGATAAGCTTGAGACGGCCGATTTCCTGCAAGGGGAGGGACTGCCTTATCTTGAAGCCGTGTCCGCTCAGGATGAAAAGGGCTTGAGCCGGCTGATACATAAATATAATTGGCCTTTACTGATGAAGCCGCGCAAAGGCTTTAGCTCAAGGGATCTGTTTGTCGTGGATTCCATGGAAAAGATAAAGGCTGTGCGGATGCTGGTTTCCGATTCGATAGTCCAAAGATATCTACCGGACGATAACACCGAATATACCGCGGGCACGGTCTCCGGTCCGGACAAGAAAGTCCGAGCGTCCATAACCCTGCACAGGGACCTCATCCAGGGCACTTCATATAGAACGGAGTTGGTGCAGGATAGAGATATTACCGATCAGGTCGTAAGCATAGTCGAGGCTTTAGGCGCCGTAGGCGTCTGTAATATCCAATTCCGTTTACATGACGGAAAGGCCTATGTATTCGAGATCAATCCGCGCTTTTCCGGCACAAGCGGCATACGCTATCTTTATGGTTTTAACGATCCCGAGATGGCCTTCGAACTCTTTCGGCTGGGTGTCGATATCGGTCAACCGGAGCTGCGTCCGGCAGCGGTCCTCAGGTATTGGAACGAGATCTTTATATCAGGAGCTACGTTTGACAAACTTCATGACGGGACGCAAGGACACCGGGGCATCCAGAAGGTGATCAAAAGGCCTATTATTGAGAGATCCGCGCGCGATCTTGACCTTTCCCATGAGCAGGAGAAGAGCTCTTTAGACAGCATGGCCGATAGGTATTTCACCCAAAAGGCCCTCGGGCCGGATGACAAACAGATGGGATTTATTATAGACGAGATCTTAACTGTCTGCCGCGGGCCAAAGGTCTTAAAATTGGGCTATGGTAACGGCCATTCAGTCCTGAAACTTGTAGATATGGGATTTGACGTGACCGTAGTGGAGGGTGCTTCTCAACTGGCAAATGAGTGCCGTGACGGCTTCGGCGGAAGGGTAAAAATAGCCCATTCTCTTTTTGAAGAATTTAAACCGGAAGAATATTATGATACTATCATCGCGTCATGCGTGCTTGAGCATGTGAAAGATCCGAAGGAGCTTTTACACTTACTTACAGCCTGGCTTGCGCCTGAAGGAAGTCTACATATTGCGGTTCCAAATGCTCTGTCTTTGCATAGAAGGGTCGGGCTTAAAATGGGTTTGCTGCGGGAACCTATGGAACTCAGTCCCCAGGAACTTGAAGTAGGGCATCGCCGTTCATACACGGTAGATACTTTGAAGGCGGAGCTTGATAGTGCCGGGCTGAATGTGAATTTTATCAAAGGTATATTTTTGAAGCCTCTCTCAAGCGGGCAGATGATGGACTGGCCCCATGATCTTCTAGAGGGCTATAATAAACTAAGTGATGAATTGCCGGAATATACCGCGTTTATTTACGGAAGTTGTTCGAAAAAATAAAGAGGCCTGAAATGTCAATAAGTCTTAAGGGGTTGATCAGAAGTGATCTGGAAAGATATTCTCAGACATATAAATTGAGAGGCCAGGCTTACTCAAAGTGGCGGGTGGCGTTTGAGAGTTTTGTCTTTAAGGCCGGGTTTCAGGCTGTCCTCCTTTATCGCGTAAGCCATTGGTTTTATCGTATAAGATTCACCGGCTTAGCGTGGTTGTTGGCCCGTTTGAATGTCACCCTGACAGGCGCGGAGATCGAATTCAATGCCGAAATAGGCCCTGGTATGTTTATATCACATCCTGTGGGAATAGTGATAGGCAGGGGTACGAGGATCGGTTCCGGTGCCACCCTATTTCAGGGTGTTTCTTTCGGCGTTAAGAGCTGGCATCCGGATGACATAAAGAAGTTTCCAAAGGTAGGGAACAACTGTTTCTTTTTTGCGCATGCGGTGATCCTTGGGGACGTGACTATCGGGGATAATTGTGTTGTGGCTGCCCAGGCAGTAGTCACCAAAGATATGCCGGACGGCTACCTTGCCAAAGGCGTGCCCGCGGAGATCTATTCGGAAAAAGGGCAAGAAGTCATCTCTTCCTGGAGCTATTAAGGCAAAATTATGTGCGGGATATGCGGTTATAGCGGCGAAAAAAACGATAAGTTGATGGCGAAGATGCTGGAGCGCATGCGCCATAGGGGCCCTAATGACAGCGGCTGTTACATGGATAGGAACAGAAAGATCAATATTGGCATGGTCCGTCTTTCTATCATCGACCTGCACGGCGGGCATCAGCCGATATCAAATGAGGACGGGGCCATAAGAGTGGTCTTTAACGGTGAAATATATAATTATATCGAACTGCGGGATGAGCTTGAAAGAAAGGGGCATCGGTTTAAGACATTGAGCGATACGGAGACTATAGTACACGCCTATGAAGAATACGGGCTCTCTTTCCCCGATAAGTTAAACGGGATGTTTGCTATAGGCATCTGGGATCTTCGCGAAAATAAACTTATCTTAATAAGGGACCGGTTCGGTATCAAGCCGCTGTTTTACGCTCATAGGCCCGGCATGCTGGTTTTCGGTTCTGAGATCAAAGTCCTCTTATCACATCCGGATGTCAGCAGAGATATCGATTACGAAGCTCTTTCCCACTATTTTTCTTTAAGGAATATCCCGGCGCCTTTCACTGTGTATAAATCCATTAAGGCGCTGTTGCCGGGACAGATGCTGATCTGGGATGGAAAGCGATGCGAGATATCCGGGTGGTATAAATTGGATATGGAAACAAAATGGGGCGATGATGATGAGGATGTATTGATCGACAGGATCAATGAGCTGCTGCGAGACAGCGTCAGACTGAGATTACGCTCAGACGTTGAATACGGAGCTTATCTATCCGGGGGCATGGATTCTTCGACCGTGGTCGGTATCATGAGTGAATTTTCAAAAAAACCGGTAAAGACTTTCAGCCTCTCTTATGCCGATTCTCCTGGACATAAACAGGATGCCCATTTCGCGCGTAAGGTCGCCCGACGTTATTCGACTGAACACCATGAATACGTTATGGGCTGGAATGACTTGCAAAGGGAGATGCCGGAGGTTATCCGCCATCTGGATCAACCTTTTGCCGGGGTTATCTCATCCTATTGGCTTTCACGCTTCATGAGCAAATATGTGACTGTCGCCCTATCAGGTGACGGCGCAGACGACACCTTTGCCTCTTACGGACACCATCGGCTCATCGCCCCTATTGCCGCGGCTCAAAGAGTAGGGCATGGGGGAGGATCGATTGATGAAGCGGATCTCGGCTTTTTTAAAGAAAAAGAGGGACTAGTACGCGAATTGGCGCAGCGTTCGCCCTGGGAGTGGAGGCTTTCTTACGCTTCTTTTATGGAGCACGAGAAGGAGATGCTCTTTTCAGCAAAAGGTAAGGATGCGATGATGCCTTACTCGACATCAGAGTTTTTTAAAGATGTCTACCTGCGTTGCGTATCCGGGACCGATGAGCTTAACAGGATGTTGTATCTGGATATAAACACGCTTCTTCCGAATGAGATCCTCTATTTTAACGACATGCTTTCAATGCGTAATTCAATGGAGGTGCGGACGCCATTTCTTGACTTCCGGCTCGTCGAATTGGCCTGTTCCATACCCGGGACGCTTAAGATCAAGGGCATGTCCCTTAAATATATTTTAAGGAAAGTAGCCTCACGCTATCTTCCCGATGAAATATTAAAGAGGCCAAAGGAGGGATTCGTTCTTCCTAAGAATACGTGGCTTAGGCAAGGTATGGCACCGATGCTCAGGGATGTTTTGTCGAAAGACCGCATAGCCATTCACGGATATTTAAATCACGAATACGTCGATTCTTTAATAAAGGACTTTTTTGCTGGAAACGATACGTTAACGTTTAAGGTCTGGAGTCTTATGGTCTTCCAGGTCTGGTATGAGAATCATTTAAAGATATGAATGAAATAAATAAACAGCATTTAAACAGATATTTTCATTTCGACAGATTGATGAAGGACTGTTCGATAGAATGCGTCCTCGAGCGATATAAGTCGGATCACGACGGCATTGACCAGTCTGTCCTGATCATGAGGCCCGCAGGCAGGAGATCCAAAAGGATTTTCTTCTTTTTCCACGGCATGAGCGGGGATCGCGGCGACGGTATCGTAGCCCAGGACCTGGTAAAAAAACTGGACGCCACTATTGTCTCGATGGGCGGCCGCGGCCCTTGCTGGATCTCAGACGGGTTTATACAGGATGCCGAAAAAGTCATAGAGCAGTATTCTAAGGGGTACAAGGGGTATTATTTAATGGGTATCTCTATGGGCGGGACTCAGGCGTTTTCCCTGGCGGGTTTACTTTCCAATGAATTGCAGCGGGCGATATCAGGCGTGATCGCCCTTATGCCGGGTTCAGACCTGCCGGCTATCGCTGATAGATCCAGCCATAAAAGCGTCAGGGATACATTGATATCTTCCGTAGGCGGAGATATTACCAGGTTAGAGCAGAGGAGCCCGGATAGGCTTATCGGTAAATATAGAAAGGGTCTTCCGTTCAGCATATTTTATAACGAGCATGATACGGTCCTTTTAAGCGAAAAACTGGAAGGGTTTATTCAAGATCTGCAAAAAAGACACCCCGTAAGCGTTTTTACGGCGCCCGGAGAACATGATTTCACTTATGAAGATTTTGACTACAAAAAGATATTTGATGCTTTAGGCAGAGATCCAGCGGCAAAAGAGGTGTTAAATTTTTCTTAAAAGAAGGAGTATATGATGAAGACGGTATTACTTACAGGCGGAGCGGGATTTATGGGCAGCAACGTAGTCAAACACATTTACAATAAATATCCTGATTATAAAATAATCATCCTGGACGCCTTGACCTATGCCAGTGATATCGAGAACCTTCCGGTGAACATCAATGAAAACAGCGACAACAGGATCGTCTTCTGGTACGGCAATGTGAGGAACGGCGAGCTTGTAGATAGCCTTGTCTCTCAATCCGATATTGTCCTGCACTTTGCCGCCGAGACCCATGTAACGCGCTCCATATACGACAATTTTTTGTTCTTTGAAACAGACGTGTTAGGGACTCAAGCAGTGGCCAATGCGGTCGTAAAGTACAAGGATAGAGTAGAGAGATTTATTCACATCTCCACATCCGAGGTCTACGGAACCGCTATGAAGGAAGTGATGGACGAAGAGCATCCGTTGATGCCGATGACTCCTTATGCCTCGGCGAAGGCAGGCGCCGACAGGCTGGTCTACTCCTACTGGAAGACCTATGATATACCGGCTACGATCATCCGCCCCTTCAACAATTACGGCCCCTTCCAACATCTTGAAAAGGCGGTCCCGAGGTTCATAACCAGTTGTATGTTGGACGAGCCCCTCAGGGTCCACGGAGACGGAAGCGCGTCAAGGGACTATGTATTTGTGGAGGATATGTGCAGGGCCGTTGATATTGTGATGCACGCCGATATCGAAAAAGTCAAAGGCGAGACCTTTAATGTGGCGTCCGGAACGCACCGCTCTATTCTGTCTATCGCGTATGACGTCGTAAGGTCCATGGGAAAGGACGGATCAGCGATCACTTTCGTCGGAGACCGTCCCGGCCAGGTCTTCAGGCATACGGGAAGCGTCATAAAGGCGAAGAATATATTAAACTGGAGCCCCACCGTGGCTTGGGAGGAAGGACTGGAAAGCACGATAAAGTGGTATATGGACAATAGGAGTTGGTGGGAGAAGCAGCTGTGGATGAGGACGGTCCCGGTCATAACTAGTATGGGTAAAAAGGAAATACATTGATGGAGACAGCGCCTGCGAATATAGGCCGACTCAAAAGTAAGTTCGACGGAAGCGTATCCCTTTTATGCTGGGCATATAACGAAGAGGCCTCTGTCGGCGATTTTCTCGAAAGGGCGTCGGCCTTGATGGAAGAGGCGGTGGAAGACTATGAGATCGTGATGATAGATGACGGGAGCACTGACAAGACTTATGAGATCGCCAGAAGTTTTCAGGAAAAAGACCCCCGCTTGAAAATATTCAGAAATGAGAAAAATTCCAATGTGGGTGTTTCGATCCCAAAAGCTATAAAGAACGCGTCAAAAGAGTATCTATTCTGGCAGACCGTTGATTGGTGCTACGATATCTCAAATTTGAGGATCTTTCTCGAATATTTAAAGTCATATGATATTGTTCAGGGGGTAAGGAGAAGGCCGGTAAAAGTAAAGGGTAGATTGATAAAGCCCATAGCGGCGGTTATAAGACTCTTTGGCATAAAACATCTGACCAGGCGCTCGGATACGCTGATGAAAGCGGTGATCTCAGTGATCAACTATAGCCTTATAAGAGGTCTTTTTGGGTTGCCCGTATCCGATTTTCAAAACGTTACTTTTTACCAGACAAAAATGGTCCGATCTTTGAGATCGGAGGCGAAGAGCGCTTTCACCAATCCGGAGCTCTTGATAAAATCTTATTGGAAAGGGGCATCCATAAAAGAAGTCCCCATAAGTTTTATACCGAGGACAAAAGGGAAGCCTAAGGGCACGGCTTTGAGATCTGTGGCAAATGCCGTTAACGACATACTTAAGCTGCACTTTAGATGGGTGATACTGGGCAGAAGGGATCTCATCCGGCCGGGTAAAGTGCACAGGCTCGATCCGTCTGAGTGGAAAGAAGGATATGAAGGTATTACTGATAATCCCGCCTACAGACTTGAAGAAGTCTTACGGTAAGCTGAGAAAATTTTTAAATCCGCAGCCGTCGATAGGTATCGCTTATATAGCGGCGGTTTTAAGAAAAAACGGCTATGATGTAAAAATAACCGATGCCTATGTCGATGAAAACGGCATAGAAGAGATCATGGATGCGGTAAAGGAGTATTCGCCCGGTGTCATCGGCATAAGCGTTTTGACTGCATCTGCGGATGTGGTTTACGAAATATCAAAAACCATACGCGCGAGATTTCCTTATATTAAAATCGTAATGGGGAATATTCATGCGTCTCTATTTTCAGACGAGATATTATCAAAGGGCTATGCCGATTTCATAGTGCATCGCGAGGGAGAGCTGACTATGCTTGAGATCCTTCGAATGCTGGAGACCGGCGGAGATGCCGAAGATATAAAAGGCGTGTCCTTTAAAAAAGAAGGCACCGCCGTACATAATCCTATGAGGCCGTTTATAGCCGAACTCGATGATCTTCCTTATCCGGCGTGGGACTTGTTTCCGCTGGATAAATATTCTACCGACCCAAGGTCCGAGCTGAAAAGGGGCGCGGTTCCGATGGAATTACTTGTGACCAGAGGTTGCCCGTTTCAGTGCACATTCTGCTCCTCAAGAGAAGATAGAAGCCTTGGCAGTAGATATAGGATGCGGGATCCTAAAACGGTAGTGAACGAAATGGTCTATATGTACGAGAGGTACGGCAAGGATACCTTCGCATTTATGGATTTGGCATTTCCTCTTGTAAAGGAGCACGCATACGGGTTGTGCGATGAGATAATTAATAGGGGATATGGAGAGAGGTTTATTTGGCATACCGAATGCCGCGTTACACCTCTTGACCAGGAACTGCTTTTTCATATGAGGAAAGCGGGTTGTGTGAGGTTATACCTCGGTATCGAATCCGGCAATGACGAAACCCTTAAGGCACTTAAGAAAAACTGCACGACAGAAGATGCTAGAAATGCCGTGAAAATGGCCCATGGGGCCGGGATGGAAGTCGACGGGATGTTTATGATAGGCCTGCCGGGCGAGACCGAGGAAATGATAGAGAAGACCGTTGATTTTGCCATAGAGCTGGATGTAAGATATGCGATCTTTAATCTATTCGTCCCTTAGCCCGGGTGCGAGCTCTGGGATACGTTGCGGGGAGAAGGCAAAGTTAAATATACGAACTGGAGCGACTTTACCTCGTATCCGACGTATTCTGGCGGCGAGCCGATATATGTCCCTGACGGCATTACCAAAGACAGGCTTATGGAATTGCAGTCCCGTGCCATGAAAAGGTTTTATGTAAGGCCGAGGTTTATTTTTGATGAGTTCAAAAGGTTTAAAATAGATAAGACGGCGCATTATTTGGAAGGGTTGAAAGGTATCCTTTTATGGTGAAAAATAAAGACAAAAAAATATTCTTAATTGTAATCCTAATTTGCCTGATTTTTCTGCCAACATCAAGGCTGCTTACCACCGGCACCTCAGCCAACTTTCTTATGCAGGCATTGCACCTGGTCAGAGGAGATAAGGATTGGGTCGGCTGTTACGGCACTTTCGGGTCCCATGCCCTGAAGCCGCCCGGGTATTCGATACTGATGGCCGGAGTTTTTAAGATCGCCGGCATTTCCTTAGAAAGTGTTTTTTACGCAACAAGATTTTTTTACGGACTGAATGTGCTGGTTGTTTTTCTGCTGGCGAGTGCCCTGTTCGGAACCGGCGCAGGTCTTATAAGCAGCATATTCATTGTCTCATCCTACGCGATAAATGACGCGGGGACGTACTTAAATTATGACGTCATAAATCCCTCTCTTATATTATTGAGTATATGGATTTTTATTAAGCAGTTCCGAAGCAATAAATTGACGTATTCTTTTTTATCGGGCGTTGTTTTAGGGTCAGCGTATTGGATAAGGGAGTTTACCCTGTTGTTTATACTGTTGCCATGGTGTATATTTTTATTCAAAAAAGAATTCGGCTTGAAATATGTCATTAAATCCATAGCGGCATTCTATGTCTCCTTTGCTATAGTGATAGCCCCGTGGATGATCTACGTTCTGAATAAAGGATTGGGGCCGCTTATGATATTAGGCGGAGGTTCGCCGGAATCGCTCGGCAAGGTTTACGGCAACTCGAACATGATATCTCTTGTCATAAATAAAGAGATGTTCAAAGGCCTGGCCGAATATTACAGGGATTATTTGAAGCCCAATTTTATTATCGCGCCTCTTATGGTGATCGCCTGGCTATATACAATGGCTTTAAGTATCATTAAAAGAAACAGAAATGTGATTTTTTTAGGAATATGCGGGGCATTATGCCTGCCTCTATTGATATTTCTCGGCAAGACGGGTGAAAGGCTGGGGCAGGCCGTGATATTCTTTGATCTGAGCTTTATTGCCGTCGCGTTTATGCTGGTAAACGCTGCCGGCTTGATTTCCTCAAAAGCGGTCATATTGCGGCGTAAGCGCGTACAGATCTTAGCCATAACGCTTTTAGCTGTTTTAGCTGCCGTTTCCTTGATCGTAAGCCCTAAGATAAGAAAGCGGACAAAGGCGCGCGTAACTGCCATAAAGAGTTTCTACGTTGACGGAAGATTTAAGATGGAGGGGCGGCTTAATCCTTATGTTAAAGATGCGTGCGAGTGGCTGGTCGCTAATCTGCCTAAGGGCGATATAGTGTACGTCGACGGCGGGATATGGGAGACTTTTGATTTTTTCACAAGGCTCAATTTTGATAAGAGGTCCATGGAAATAAACGGCGGTTGGTATAATTTAGCGACAGATACCGTCAAAGCCTCCGCCCTCAAAGGGGGCGATATAATAGGGTTTTGGCCCTCCATGAGCATTAACATGAATACTAAAAGTAAATACGACAGATATAGAAAAGTGGAATTTATCACTAAAGAACCTATGTACGATTTGCTTCAAAAAGCAATAGACGCTCACGTAGTCGTCTCAAACAGGAATAATTTCATAGGCTATTATTTAGAGAGAATGGGCGCGGTCTTAAAATATAAGAATCGCGAGGTGAGGATCTATAGCGGCCTGAAGGATCCCTTAGGCCTCCGCAATGAGGTATCGTTGATCACGGGTGACTCATTTGTCAGTATTATACCATGGCTCAAGGAGACATATCCGGACGAGTACGGTGATTTTGAGGATTTTCTCGGCAGGCAAAACTTGACGTATGACGACTTGCTTGAAAATACCTATAAGAAACATCAGAAGGATTGGATCACTCAAAATATACCCATGGGATCCAAGATCGCCCTTTCCTGCTGCTGCGAGGTAAAAGATTTTTTTATAACGGACTTTCAGTCCAAACTCTGCAATCAGGATAAACCTCTATCATGGTTTAAAGAAAGATATGATTTTTTAATCATACATTGGTGCATGCGATATTATAATTCGCTTCCGGGCTTATTCGAAGATATAGAAGGGGAAGATGCCGTGATTTGGTTTCCGAATAGCCCATACTTAGGAGAAGGGTCAGGGGAGGTGTATAAACTAAAAAGTGAATAAAGCGCAGAATGTATTGAAGAAAATGCCGGGTGTTTCCGCCGCCGGAGATATATTCCGGAAAAAAGTCTTACACTGGCTTCTTTCCATGCAGACGGGAGCCACTCAATTCCGGATGAACAACATGGCCGATAGTACAATATTCACCTCCTGCTTCGCTTTGTTTATTTTTGACATTCTGGGTGAGACGAAAAAGTGGCTGCGGGAAGAAAAAGACTTATGGGTCAGATATATAACTTCCTACCAGGATAAAGAGACGGGTTATTTCATACCGGATAATTATAAGGGCGACCTGGATACAAAAACCGTACAGCAGCTCACATGTTTCTGCCTCAGCGCGCTTGAGATCCTGAAAGCGTCCCCTAATTACAAACTCTCTTTTCTTAAAAAGTGGCCGCAGCCAAGCAATATTTACGACTATTTGAACAGAATCGGGTGCTTTCAAGGAAAGCCTATGACAGGTAATATGGCCATGTTTCTGGCTATTTTCCTGACATATCAGTATGAGAAATGCGGGGACGAATTAGCGCTCAATTTTATCGATACATGGTTTCACTGGCACGAAAGGACGCAGAACAAAAGGACCGGTTTCTGGGGAAAAGGGGTAAGCAATAAATATTATTTCGGATTTCAAAACGCTTTTCACCAGCTTCTTATTTATGACTACTGGAACAGGCCTATCCCTAATCACGAACGCATCATAGACTCTGTGCTTTTACTGCAGGATGAGGAAGGCTATTTCGCGCCGACTCCCGGTGGCTGGGCCTGTTATGATTATGACGCTATCCACATTCTGTCTCACGCGTACCGTACCATCGATCATAGAAAAAATAATATAGAGAACAGCCTTAAAAAGGTATTTCACGCGATAATAGCCAAGCAAAACAGTGACGGCGGCTTTTGCCAGTCAAGCGAGAAGCCTTCAAGTATGACAGATATATTCAATAATAGAGATTTCTTTATCCGTAACGACGCGCCCTATCTCGCCTATTACAGGATGAGAAACGCCTTAAGCATATTGCTTAAAGGCAATAAGACCATTATGACGAAATGGACAGTGAAGGGTAGGTTGTGGAACGAAAGCAATCTCTGGGATACATGGTTGTACTGTCTTTGCCTTGCAGAGATCGCGAATTCCATCGAGATCGAGAAGCATCTCGATCTGAAGAATACAAATTTTCATAAAATGGCAGGCATAGGATATTTTAACCCGAGGAAATAGATATGATTAAACCGCATGGCGGCAGATTGATAAACCGATACGTTAAAACGGGATCCGTGGCGCCCTTGCGCGGCTTACCGCGTGTACGTTTATCAGAGGTGGCTCTTTCCGACCTTTATAATATCGCTGACGGCACATTCAGCCCGTTGACCGGTTTTATGAGGGGCCCCGAGCTCGGCGATGTTATTAACAGGAATAAAGTGAACGGGGTGCCGTGGACTATTCCGGTCGTGCTGGACGCGGATAAGGCGGCCGTAAATGGCCTTAAGAAGGGAAAGTCTATCGCGCTTGAAGGCGATGACGGCAAAGTCGTGGCCAGGATGGAATTAGAGGACATATATACCCATAAAAAAGACGAATACGCCCTGAAGGTGTTTGGCACCAGGGACCGCAGACATCCCGGAGTGAATCTGGCGTATGAGATGAAGGAGTATCTTTTGGGCGGAAAGGTGCATGTTTTCAGGAAGCAGGATAACGTAAAGAATTATCTTTCACCGCTTGAGGTCCGTAAGATAATCACGGATAAAGGTTACAAGTCTGTTGCGGGCTTCCAGACAAGAAATGTGCTTCACCGCGCCCATGAATACCTGCAGCGCTGCGCGCTGGAACATGTGGACGGACTTTTTCTGCAGCCGATCATAGGCTGGAAAAAGAAAGGTGATTTTACCGCGGATGCCATAATCAAGGCATACCGTGAATTTATATCTGACTATTATCCGGGAAACAGGGTGGTATTCGGGACTTTAAAAACAGCGATGCGTTACGCGGGCCCAAAGGAAGCCGTTTTTCATGCTATAATCAGAAAGAATTTCGGATGCACTCATTTTATCGTGGGAAGGGACCATGCCGGTGTGGGCGGCTATTACGGAAAATATGAAGCGCACGATATATTTGATAAGATCGGGGATGTCGGTATCAATATTTTAAAGTTCAAGGAACCGCTTTATTGCAAAAAATGTGATCTGGTCGTAACAGAGAAGACTTGCGGCCACGGCCCCGAATATCACCAGGAGATAAGCGGTACTTTAGTCAGGAAGATAATCAAGAACGGGCATCAGCCGAAGCATAAGATCTTCAGGCCGGAAGTCTATAAGATATTACTTAAAGAGTTTAAGAGGAAACATTTGTTTTATTAATCATGATAATTAAATCACAAATAACAAGCATCAAATCACAAACAAATAACAATCACCAAATTCCAAATCTCAAACAAGCTGTTTTGAATTTTGAATTTGATATTTTGAATTTGTTTGTTATTTGTAATTTGTGATTTGTAATTTATTCGTTATTTGTTTGTAATTTGTAATTTCATGCTAATTTGAAATATACATCGATTTGTTCAAGGGAGAATTTATGAATAAAACTAAAATAGTATGCACAATAGGCCCAAGTTCATGCGAGGTGCCTGTACTTAAGAAACTGATCAACGCGGGGATGAACGTTGTCCGGTTGAACGGGTCGCATAACAGCCTGGACTGGCATGAAGCCGTGATCAAGCGCATAAGATCACTGGATAAGAACATCTCAATACTTCTTGACCTGCCCGGCAGGAAGATACGGACAAAGGCCTGGGGAAGGTCATTTCACTTCGCTAAGGGGCAGAGGCTTGTATTCACATCGAGTCAGGACTACAGAGGTGAGGGTAAAATACCCGTAAATCACAGTGAGATCCACCGCGCGCTAAAAAAATCGGATATGATCCTGGCGGAAGACGGAACGCTGAAATTCAAAGTCGAATCAATCGATGGCCGGGATATACTGTGCAGGGCGCTTTCCACCTGCACGCTGGAAAGCGGGAAGGGCCTGAATATCCCCTCAGTAAAGCTCGGCGCGGCGGTAGCCACGGAAACAGATAAAAAGCTGATAAGATTTGCCATAAATAAGGGCGTGGATTGGGTCGGTTTATCCTATGTCGAAAACGGCGAACAGGTGAGAAAGGTCAAAAGACTACTGGCGGGCAGCGGCATAGGCGTTGTATCGAAAATAGAGAACCAGGCAGCTCTTGAGAATCTCGAGAGCATTATAGAGGAATCAGCCGCCCTGATGGTGGACAGAGGAGACCTGGGGGCTGAGATCGGGATCGAGCGCATAAGTTTAGCGCAAAAAGGTGTTATATCCAGAGGCAATGAATACGGTAAACCTGTAATAGTAGCCACGGAGATGCTTCATTCAATGGTCCATAATCCTCATCCCACAAAGGCTGAGGTCATGGATATAAGCAATTCCATTCTCGACGGCGCTTCGGCGATCATGCTGTCGGCCGAGACGGCTGTAGGCAAGAACCCCGTAGCCGCCGTGAAGATCATGAGGAGTGTCGCCAATGAAGTCGAGAAAGGCCGTTCTATTTACGATAAGGCCATGGTTTCTTTAAAGCGCACTTCAATACCCAACGCCATCGGAAGATCTATCTATGAGATATGTAAAGAGATGCCCATAGATAAAGTAGTATGCATCACATTTTCGGGTTATGCGGCAAGCATGGTCAGCCGCTACCGCATAGAACCTCCTATTATAGCCGTAAGCGATAAGCTGGAGAAAACCAGGGCGTTTAATCTGTTGTGGGGGGTGGAAGGGGTACCGCTTAAGATACGATTTTACCGGGACAGGTATGACCATATACTGGAGAGCGCGGAAAAACTCTGGAGGGCCGGAAGACTTTCCGGTTCCGACCAGGTCATATTCACCGCAGTATTATTCCCGAAAAAAGGCAATAAGATGAATTTTCTCGCGATACATAAAATCAGCGATTTGGAGAGGGTGTTCAAGTGGAAGAAAAAATAGTCCTTATTTCAAAAGATATTTTAAGAGCAGACTACCTGCCCGCATACGGTAACAAATACTGGAAGACCCCCAACATCGACGAATTAGCCTGCAAAGGTACCATATTCAGAAGGCATTATGTCTCTTCGCCTTCTACGGGTATGGGATTCACGTGCATGTTTTCCGGGCTGAATGCCTATGAACTCGAAAGAAAGAGCTTTACCGTGGTCGACGAATTCAAACAGGCCGCCACGCTTTTTGACTTATTAGTAGAAAAAGGGTATGCCTGCCATGTCTTATGGGATGAATTTTGGTGGGAAAAAATAGGATACCCCTATTCCAAATGTTATGGCCCGAGCACCGTCTTTCATAATATAAAGATCGGGCAGATGGTGGGGCCTCATAAGATCGATAAGAGTGAGGTTGCCGAGGGCCAGGGAGAAAAAACAATAGAAAAAATCACCGCGGAAGTAGATTCGATAAAGGACGACAAGCTTTTTCTTTGGATCCATTTGCCGCATGTGGTATACGGCCGGACCGCATACGGTTCGGATATAGACTTGTTTGACAGATTAGTCGGAGATATCAGGAACAGGTTTTCGGACGGATCTATCTATATTACGGCCGATCACGGCCATATGAATTGCGAGAAGGGGCTGCCCATATACGGATTCCACGTATATGAGGGAGCGGTCCGGATCCCTTTGATCACGCCGCGAATAGACAATATGGGGGAAGTAAGATTTCCCACGAGTAATATACAATTGAAGGATATAATCTTGAATAAAAAGCTGGCCAGGCCGGATTATGTTTTCTGCGATACGCAGTATTACGCTCAGCCGCACAGAAAATTAGCGGTTATAAAAGATAACTATAAGTACATTTACAACAAGTGGGACGGGACAGAAGAGCTGTATGATTGCGAATGGGACAAAAATGAAGATGTAAACCTGCTGAAAAAGAAGTGGTTTGACCGTGACAGGTTCAGATGGTATCACACAGCGGAGATTTATTTTTACCCCTATTATGAAAAGGCTTACGAATATTACCGCCTTCTCAAGGCAAAGAAAGATGAGATCTGGAGAAAGAGCGCTTTTTTGGAAGAGGCTATAAATCTTCTCAAGTATCAGGCGAAAGCGTTCTTAAAAAAAATAGAAAATATAAAGAAACGATAAGAGCTAAGATATGAAAGTAGTCATCCTTACGCACTCTAGTGACAGGCATTATTATTTTTGCAACCGGCTCATAGAAAATGTGAATGTCGTAGGAGTTATTTCCGGGGCCAAGACTGTTTATAGTGGATTCGGAGAAAAACTGAGGAAGGCGGTCAGCAAGAATGGATTTAAGTATAAAGCTGGCAGCATATCATTGAACATATTTTTCAGAAAATACGGAAATCTTTTCAGACAGGAAAAGGAAGCCGCGGAAGAGATGTTTTTCAGTGGAGAGAAAGACGCCTTTCAGAAAAATTATTCCGGCCTGTTACTTGCTCATGTCGGCTCCCCGCGCCGCTCTATAAACGATAAATATTATATTGATCTCATCCGTCAAAAAAATCCTGACGTTATCGCGGTGATGGGAACCTGCCTGCTCGGCAAAGAAATTATCTCTTCCGCTCCGCATGCCCTCAATTTGCACACGGGATTAGCCCCATATTACAGAGGGGACAGCACCAATTTGTGGCCTATCATCGAGGAGGATTTTGGCGTCTTCGGAGCCACTGTTCACAGGATGTCTTTAGGTATCGATTCGGGCGACATCATTTTTACGAAGCAGCCCGCGGTTTATCGGGATGATACCTTTGGAAAAATTAACAGCAGATGTATTGAGATCGGGACTGAACGTATGATCAGGGCGATCAAGGGCCTTGAAAGCGGAAAAGCGACTTTCGTAAAACAGTGGACAAGAGGAAAATTATTCAATAGTCGGGATGTAAACAGCTATACCGCATACAGATACTTTAAAACAAAAGAAAAATATCTTTCAAGGTATTGCGAGCTTAAGGCAAGCGATCGATTACCCCGGATAAGGACTATCGGCGATGTTTTTTAAAGTACCATCCATGATAAATAGATTACAACGGAGATGGACTTCACATATTTTGCTTTACCATGCGACATTCAGCGAGGTCTCAGAGAATATAGGATCAGAGCTGCATAACGTAAGCCCGGATGTCCTTTATAAAGAATTAAAATGGCTTGCCGCTTATTTCGACGCAGTGGATATCGATGATTATTTCCAGGCAGCCGATAAGACCGGAAAATTCGTCGTTACTTTCGATGACGGCTATAACTCGTTTTTTCAAGAGGGCTTCCCTGTCATCAAGGCTCTGAAGATTCCGTGCGCTGTTTTTTTGTGCGGCAGCACGATCGACGGTAAAATTTTCTGGCGGGATAAGATCAGATTTTTAATAAGCAACAGCTTAGTCGGTGAATTTTTGGAGTTCTACCGTAGATTTTCGGATCCGGACCCTCTTTTAAACGAAGCCACTTTTTACAGACGGACAAAAACACCGTCTGTCAATAGCCTCGAGCTGAATACGCTATTAGACAGGTTTTTTGAAAAGAAACGCATTGATACAAAAAATTTCGAGTATTGTCTCAAAGATAAGAATGATCTGATCAAAGACCCGTTTATAACATACGGGAATCATACGTATGATCATTATATTCTATCTTCGCTATCAGAAGAGCAGCAAGAGGACCAGATACGGAAGAACGATGAATTGCTTCGGTCGCTTGGGGTAAGGATGTCCAGGATATTCTCTGTGCCATTCGGAGGCCAAAGAGACTTCAATCAGGCCTCTTGCCGGCTGATGAAGAAATACGGGTATACGGGATTTATGTATTCAAGAGACCGCATAAATGTATCAAGAATGACGGGTGTGAGGACGAATTGTTCCCTACCCTCCTTTGAACGCTACATGCCCGCGGGGAACTTTGCGTCTTTCCAAAAACAGCTGACAAAGATGGCTTTCAAGGGTTTGTGCAGAAAAGTTTTTAAAGAGGGATAACAGGGCAGTATAATACAATGAACGCGCTTTATATACATTTGAGCTCATTAGCCGAAAAACGCGCTAATGTTATACAGGTAATGCAGATGTGTAACGCCTTGGAGGAGGCTGGTATCGCTGTTACGCTTGCGATACCTAAGAATAGTCACAGATCAGGAAATATGGAGACGATAAGAGACGAGCTGGGAAGACCTGCCGGATTTAAAGTCCAGGAGTATTCAAAATATACTATTAGAGGCAGGCCTATGTCGCTCGGAGCTTATTGGGGAGTAAGATCTATTCTGGATAAAGACAGGCATTATGATTTTTGTTATACCAGGAATTTTTTTCTGGCAAATTTGGCGATAAATAAGGGGTTGAAAACAATATATGAGGAACATTACGACAGATTGCATCCTTCGAGCTTATTGAATAGATGGTATATCAAGGAATTTCTAAAAAATGTCCATTCGGTGAATCTCATTAAGATCGTTACTATCAGCCAGGCGCTTGCCGATATCTGGAGAAAGCGCGGTGTCCCCTCAGAAAAGATGTCGGTCCTGCATGACGGTGTCGCCCTTGAGGATTACGCGGCGGTAAAAGGCCGGGATCAGGCGCGTTTGGAATTGGGGATCAAGACAAAAAAGAAAATAGTTGTGTATGCTGGAAGCCTGTACGGAGACAGAGGTATTGAAAATATATTGAAAGCCGCTGATTCATTTCCTGAAGCTTACTTCATTGTCGTGGGCGGGCCCGAGAAACATAAGCGCATGTATGAGTCAAGTGCCGCTAAGCGCGGACTCACAAACATCATTTTTAAAGGGAGGGTCCCTCATCATAAAGTCAGAGATTACCTTTTTGCGGCAGACGTATTGATCGCGCTTTTTAGCCGGCGGGTGCCGACTATAAATGTATGTTCGCCGCTAAAGGTGTTTGAATACATGGCAGCGGAACGCATTATCCTCACTCAAGACTTCCCTGTAATAAGGGAAGTGCTTAAAGACGGTGATAACGCTTTGTTGGCAGACCCCGATTCCTACGAAGATCTTGAATCTAAAATGCGGCATGCCCTCTCAATCGAATATCCAAATGCGCTTGCCATTAAGGCGAGAATCGACGCGTTTAATAAATATAGTTGGAAAAAAAGGGCCGAGGCGATTTTAAATATACTGAAATGACAGTTTGTAGAGATAGACGGCGTTGTTGTGGCTAAAAAATAACGGCAGGGACTATGGAAGCGATGTTAACCTTTAGGCAAAATTGGAGATTGATCATTTCACTTACATTTCTTTCGGCTCTCTTCATATGGAAATTCGGCGTCGGGACACTGTTTACTTTAGCATTTCTATGCATGGCGTTCCTCTTTCTTATGTCGATTATTTTTAGGTCAAATAAGACCGCGCTGGTCATCATCCTTACGCTGGCGTTCACCCGGGGAATAATATTATTGGCCGGCATTCCCACGATTGTGCCAAGGTCGATCATGGAGATCTCAATACTTTTACTATTGGTAAAGTCGCTTTATCTGCAATCTATTGTGGTGAAAAGATCTGTAAAGGTAATAGGATTTTCGCCGCTCCTCGCCCTTTTCATAGTCTCTTTATTTTCATTGTATGTTAATAAAAAACCGTTTTTTCCTTATCTATTCTTTTTAAGAGATATCTTTATTTATTATTTATTTTTTGTCGCCTTACTCAATTTGGATTTAGCCGAGAGAACGCTAAAATTCATAAATAAATATATCGTATTCCTTTTTTTACTTCAAATACCTGCCGCGATAACAAAATTTATTATCATAGGAATGGAGGAGGGAAGGGGCATCGGAACAGTGTCGGTTTATGCCGGCCCCCTCTCCGTGACTCTACCTTTGTTCGCAATAGCCTTTCTGCTTTCGTTATATTTTTTTAGAAAACGTAACATATACCTGCTTGCGATACTTGCTTTTATTGCCTTTAGCCTTATGGGACAAAAGAGAGCCCTCGCTTTCTATCTACCGCTTTTGTCCCTGTTTCTTTATCATGCTTACAGAAAAATGGTATATCATAAAAGCGTCTTAATATTGAACCTGAGACAGATCAAAATCGTCGTTTTAATAGGATTAATTTTTTTACTGGCGCTCTATTCCACCGCGAAGACGCAGAACTTCCTGAATCCCGAAGAAAGAATAGGCGGCAGTTTTAATATACGCTTCATGTCAAAGAAGGTCTCTCAGTATATGACAGAGAAGACAAATGAAGGGCGCACCCTCGGCCGCCTGGCCACTACGGTACATTCATATAACATTTTAAGGAAAGAAGGGCCTGTGACTTCGATGCTAGGGCTCGGAGCGGGTATACTGACGGCATCTTCCTTAATGGATACAGACCTCAGCGCAACGTACCTGCGGCTCGGGATCATGGGCGGGAAAACGGGTCTGGTATGGCTGCTTCTTCAGGTCGGTATATTAGGCGTATTTTTTCTACTGCTGTTCTATTTTCAATTATATAGACGGGCATATATAGTTTATAAACATGTTTCGGATCCTTATTGGAAACCGATAATCCTGGGTTTCCTGGGAGTTACTTTTGTATTTGTTTTAGATTTTTTGACTTATTCGGTCAGCAGCATGTTTTTGGGGATCTTGACGCCGGTATATTTCTACCTGGCGGCAGCCTGCTTTAAGTCGATACATTTCGAGAAAACCGTATTATAGAGGGCGGTATGCAGAAGAGGATTAAAATACTATATCTATTTCCGTCATTAAGAAGGGCGGGCCCGACATCGGGCATGCTCGCTTTAATAAAGTATATGGACCGCAAAAGGTACGATATAACGGTAGGCTCCCTCGATAGATTACCTGAGAAGTCCAGGTCTATTGGTCCCGCCCTGGAAAAAATGAATATTAGAATTAAAACCTTTAATATGCACGGCTGGTGGGGTTTACTAAAAGCAGGGCGCGTGAAAAAATTTATTGCCCAGGAGAGTTTTGATATAGTCCATAGCTGCGGAATAAGGCCCGATATCGTAAACTCCAGAATAAAAAAGAATATATCGGTGTCATCGGTAAGGGAGATAATCGGCGGAAATTACCGCCTTTTGTGCGGGCCCGTTTTTTCTAAGGCCTTCTCTTTTGTTCATAAGAAGGCTCTGAGAAAAATGGATTATATAATAACGGTCTCGAATGCGGTGGAGGATTACCTGGTGAGAAAAGGCCTCGATAAGAAAAGCATTTCCTGCGTCCATAATTTCATAGATCCTGAATGGCGCAAAGTATCGGCTTCCGTCCGCCGCAGGGATCCGGGCAACGGGGCCACGAACATCGGTTATATAGGTAATCTGATACCTTTGAAAAGAGTCGATTGGATCATAAAGGCCGTAGGTGATATAAAAAAGAAGTATCCCGGGAAGAGGCTTCGCCTGCATATCGCGGGGGAGGGTTTTATGAATAGCCGCTTAAGGTCTTTAACGAGGAAACTGGGCCTGGGTGATTCCATTAAATTCTATGGGCACTTGAATGACGCGGCGATACTGATGGACAGGCTGGATGTCTTTATCATGGCTTCTGAATTCGAGGGCTTGCCGAGGGTGTTGATGGAGGCGATGTCCGTCGGTATAACGTGTGTAGCCCCTGACACGGGCGGGATCCCGGAACTTATAGAGAATGACTCGACCGGATATCTTTTTGACTCCTCAAGCTACGGCGATATGGCGGCAAAATTAGAGGATGTGGTCATAGGCGGGAGATTTTTGGACGCCGAAAAAATAAGGAAACGTATCGAAGATGACTTTAACGCGGAAAAAGGGTCCGGAAAGACTCAGGAGCTGTACGAGGATATGATATCCGGCGAACGGTTGAGGAAGAAGGCATATGGCGGATAGGACTATCTTAAATATACTCGCTCATTTAAAGCGGTTTAACTGGCTGAAGGCCCAGTATCTAAAGGCCAAGATATCCTGGGATTTCCCCATAGACCTCCATATAGAGCCCACTAATCTCTGTAATCTGGACTGCTCCTTTTGCGCAAGCCCTCAGAATAAAGAGGCAAAAAAGGGCTACATGGATATGGCACTTTACAAAAAGATAATCGATGAATGCGCCGCGTCCGGAAAGGTCATGTTGTTATTGCTGCATAAGGACGGGGAGTCGCTTTTACATTCCGGCCTGCCGGAGATGATCCGGTACGCAAAAGAGAAAAAGGCCGCTAAGATCATCCATCTATCGACGAACGGGCTTGAGCTGGATAAAAATAAAAGCAGGCTTTTGATAGAGTCCGGACTGGACGATATATTAATAGCTCTGGATGCCGCCAGGAGATCGACATATCTCCGGATAAAGGGCGTGGACAGGCTGGAGGAAGTCGAGGATAATATTATGCATTTTGTCGAGGCCAGGAAGGCAATTAACGGAAAGAGGCCGTTTATCCGCGTCAAGATGATCAGGACGGAAAAAAATAGCGCTGAAGTGCCGCTTTTTAAAAGAAAATGGGAACGCGTGGTCGATAAGGTCGATATAGCGCAGGTCACGGATTGGCCTCAGTTCGATATAAATAATAACTTAAAGCACACTTCAAAGAGGCGTTACGCATGCCCGATATTATGGTATTCTCCGGCTATCAACTGGGACGGAAAGGTATCAATATGCTGCATGGACGGCGATAAAAGAAGGATCATAGGAGATGTGAGCGAAAAGTCTCTTCACGAGATCTGGCGCGGCGATGATATGCGTAAAGTCCGCCGGGCTCATCTTGAAGGTAAGTACGAGATCTGCGGGAATTGCAGCACCTGGTCGCTGGCTCCGGATCTGGGATCATGGTTAAAGCAGAGAGAAAGCGTTAAATGAATAGACTAAGGGTTTTACTGATAGACCCGCCTTATAACCGGCTCATGGGCCTCGAGGCTCCGTCAATATACCCGCTGGGCCTGTCTTATATTTCGGCTGTTTTAAACAAAGCCGGGCATGAGGCCGTATATGTCAATCTGGACTATGACGATTCTCATGCCTACTCCAATCCTTTCTCAAGAGAGAAGAACATAGGATATTATAAAAAGTATAAAAAAGAATGCGATGGGCGTTCTGCGCATGCGGTATGGAGCGAACTCAGGGAGTTATTTTCGATATGGACGCCGGATATAGTCGGAATATCCGCTACGACATTAAAGATGAAGAGCGTTCAAGTGGTAGCGAAGGCGGCAAAGGCTTACTCAAAATCTGTTAAAGTCATTTTAGGGGGGCACCACAGCCAGATCTATGCCGGTGAGATATTAGATAAGTGCAAGGATGTCGATTATATTGTAAAGGGTGAGGGTGAGGAGACAATGGTCGAACTCGTCCGATTTTTGTCAGGTTCCGGCACAGGTGAAAGCCTGAAAGATATTAATGGGATCGCCTTTAGGAATGACACAGGTTCTGTTGAGGAAACGGGACCCAGGGCCCTGATATCCGATCTGGATAGCCTGCCGTTCGCGGATCCGGCAAAATATTACAGGGACGGAAGGCTGATAGACATGCCATTAGCGTCGATCATGGGTACGCGCGGATGCCCCTATGACTGCAACTACTGCGCTACTAATAATATATGGCTCAGAAAAGTGAGAAGGCGCTCTGTTGAGAATGTGATCGCTGAGATCCGGCACAGGATGAAAAATGACAATATATACGAATTCAATTTTCTGGATGACTGTTTTACGATGAACAAAAAATGGACTGAAGAATTTTGTGATTCGATATTGAGTGAGGCCCTGCCTATTAACTGGAGCTGCATCTCAGATATCAACTCTATAGACGAAGATCTGTTTAAGCTTATAGTCAGGTCCGGTTGTAATAAGATAAATCTGGGTATAGAATCCGGAAGCGACAGGATACTCAGGCTGTGCAATAAGGGGTTGGACATGGAGAAGGCAAAAAAGATATTCGGCTATGCGCGTAAACACAGGATATCGACTACGGCTTATTTTATGATGGGTTTCCCGACGGAAGGTCCCGAAGATATAAAAAAGACTGAAGCCCTTATCAGAGAGTTGAATCCCAACTGGGTCTATATGAACGTCCTTATACCGCTGCCCGGGACTAAATTTTTTGACAGGGCCGTAAGTGACGGGCTTATTGCCCCTGAGCGGGCATGGTCCGGTGATATTTATAAACATCTGCAGGCCAATTATACCGGAAAGATAGACGATGAGGAATTTAACGGACTTGTGGATGAGGCATACGCCTTATGCTATAAACTGGATAAAAGAGTCACGAATATATTCAAAAGGATCCCGTTCAGGGCTTACTTGAAACAGCCGCAGAAGGTGCTATCGGATACAAAGAAATTCGCGGAGTGGGTCAGAAGATAACACATGGGATGACGGAGGATAAAGCTATACGATGCGACATTTACATTTAAAAGAAGAAGAAATGTTTTTTGACAAGAAAGCCGAAGGGGTACTGGAGAGATATGAATCCTTTTTAATAGATGACCCTTATTATTTTCTGGCCGGGAGTTCGGGGGCATTTGAGTATTCGATGAAGCTGGCGGGGGACATATGCGGGAAGAGGGTCCTTGATTACGGCTGCGGCTCAGGCTGGCTGTCAGTACACCTGGCGAAGATGGGCGCTAATGTATGCGGCTTTGATATATCTTCCAAAATGCTCGAGGTGGGCGTAAAACGCGCCCAGGTAAACGGGGTACTCGAAAAACTTAACTTTCAGAAGATGAAAGCCGAGGAATTAAGCTATCCGGATGATTTCTTTGACGCGGTATTGGGAGTCAGCGTGCTTCATCACATAGATATAGACAAAAGCGCAAGGGAGCTGACAAGGACAATGAAAAAAGGCGCGAGATCTATTTTTATCGAGCCTCTGGGTGAGAACCGCCTGCTGAATTATGTAAGGAGCCGCGGGATTCAAGGCAGGACTAAAAATGAACACCCCTTGAAATACGCTGACATAGAAAGACTGAAGGCCTATTTTAGCAAGGTAGAATATACTGAATTCCAGCTTTTTGGTATGTTTGAGAGGTTTATAGGCTCAGGATTAGCCAGATTTTTAAAGCTGGATTCGCTGGACAGATGGCTTTTAAGCAGGTTTCCCGGGCTAAAAAAGCTTTGCAGGCTGGTAGTGATCAGCGTGGAGAAGTGAGAGTAGGGAGATAGGTGATAGGTAGTAGGTAATAGGTGGTAGGGGAAAACCCTACTTTGACACCCTGACCCTTTGACACCCTAGCACTTTACGTTTGGAGCAAAACGATGAAGCAACTCATACAAAATCTAAAAACAGGCAAACTTGCTTTAAAGGATGTGCCGTATCCGATGCGTAAGGCTAACGGCCTCCTCGTAAAGACGGCAAATTCTATTATCAGTGTCGGCACGGAAAAGTCCATTATTGATTTTGCCCGGAAAAACCTCATAGGCAAAGCCAGAGCAAGGCGAGACCTGCTCAAGAGAGCCGTGGGAAAAGTTAACAAAGAGGGGCTGGTCAAGGTATTCAGGGAATCCATGAGCAGGCTTGATGAGCCTTTTCCGCTTGGCTATAGCGCCAGCGGCACCGTAGTGGAAACGGGAGAAAATGTCAAGTCCTTCAATGCAGGGGATAGAGTAGCCATCGCAGGCTCTGATTATGCGCATCACGCGGAATATAATTTTGTACCTGAAGATCTTTGCTTCAGTATACCTAAAAAAAGAACTCATGAATATCTGGATTTTGAGGATGCCTCTTTTTGTATGATGGGAGGAATCGCGGTTAACGGTATCAATGAAGCTGAGTTGGAGCCGGCGTCCAGCGTCGCGGTGATCGGCCTGGGACTTCTTGGCCTTCTTACCGCCCAGATACTTAGAGGTCTCGGCCATAAGGTAATAGGGATAGATATCGATGATGAGAAGGTCTCCATAGCCAGAAAACTGGGGTTTGAGCATTCAATAAACGCGAATAAGGATGATGCCGTAAAACTGTCGATGTCAGCTACGGACAATAAGGGTGTTAGCGGCGTTCTTATCACGGCTGACTCAAAGGGCAATAAGCCTATTGATATCGCGCAAAGGATCGCTGCGTATAAGGGAAGGATAGTTTTAGTGGGTGTATGCGATATAAATTTAGACAGAAAATATTTCTGGGATAAAGAGCTTGTTTTTAAGGTATCGAAGATAGCCGGGTCAGGCGAGGCTGAGAGAAAAAATATAGAGTGTTTTCTAAGGCTGATGGCGGAAGATAAGGTAAGCGTCAAAGGCCTTATCACGCATAGATTCGATTTTAATCAGGCTATTTCGGCTTATGAAATGGTACTTGGCGGAAGATCTCCGTCAGTTGCCGTGGTGCTTGAATATTTAAAAGGAGATCTGCCTGAAGACGGCCATGTCGTAAAGCTTGATGCTGCGGGTAAAAAGTCTGAGATCGCGGAAACAAGTGAGAATAAAAAGAAGAACATAGGCCTTATAGGCGGCGGTTTGTTCGCTAAAAATGTCCTCCTACCGGCTCTGTCTAAAGTGAAAGGCGTCAGACTGAACGGTATTGCGACTACCAGAGGCATGACCTCCGAACATCTCGCCGGGAAATTCGGCTTTGCTTACTCGACTACGGATCACAAAAAGCTGTTAGAGGACGATGATATTGGAAGTGTTTTTATACTGACCAGACATGATCTCCACGCCAGGTTTGTCACAGAGGCGTTGCAACACGGGAAAGATGTCTTCGTGGAAAAGCCGCTGTGCTTAAATAAAAAAGAATTACAGGAGATAATCTCTGCCTATAGGTCACAAGGTCACAAGGTCACAAGGTCACCAGAGCTAATGCTGGGCTTTAACAGGCGGTATACTGCTCACGCCAGAGATATAAAAGAATTTTTTGAAAGCGGCGAGCCGTTTGTGATCAACTGCAGGATCAATGCGGGATACATAGAGCCTACTCACTGGACCCAAAGCCCCGAAGAGGGCGGAGGCAGGCTGATAGGCGAGGTTTGCCATTTTGTCGATCTGCTTCAATTCATTACTTCATCAAGGCCCGTAGAAGTATATACGGAAGGTATCTCAAACTCTACAGGCTACGCTCCCGATGATAATATAATTTCGGTCATCAAGTTCGCTGATGGATCGATCGCGAATATAACATACACATCGAAGGGCAGCAAATCCTATCCGAGAGAGATATTGGAGATCTATCAGAAGGATTCGGTCTATTACCTTGAAGATTTCCGCAAGGCAGTAAAAGTCAATGGGGGTAAAAAAGAGAAAAAGAATCTTATCTCACAGGATATGGGTTATGCGGCGGAGCTTGAATATTTCTTCTCAAACGGGAATAAAAATAGGGACTTCAGGGATTATGTACTTAATTCGCTGACGATCTTCGCGATGACAGAATCGCTTAAGACGCATAAGATAATAAGTATTGAAGGGATAATGGATTAATACGATGAAGATATTGATGATCTCAGATTATTTTCCACCCGAGATAGGGTCGGCTTCCTTTCTGTTTTATGAATTAGCAAAGGTCTTGATCGCGAAGGGGGATAAAATAAAGGTCCTAACGGGTTTTCCAAGATATAACATCGATCAGGATTCGCTGGATGAGAGGTACAGGAGAAGATTGTTTTTGAATGAGAAAATAGACGGGATAGATGTCTATCGCGTGAGGACATTCAATCTTCGCAGAAGCGTCAACATGCTGAGGGGCATCGACCAGTTCCTGACAGCTATCCTTTATTATCTAAGAGCGCTTACGCTTGGCGGATTCGATCATGTCCTTATATATTCACCTCCTTTGCCGCTGGGATTGACCGGTTATCTCTTAAAGGTCACGAGGGGGAAGAAGACGATCCTTAATGTGCAGGACCTTTTTCCGAAAAGCGCTATAGACCTCGGAACGTTAAAAAATAAATATATGATCAAGGCCCTGCGCGGCCTTGAGAAATTTTTATATTTAAAAAGCGATTACGTGACCGTTCACTCTAAAGGCAATAAGAAATATGTATCGGGTGTGACAAACGGAAAGGCAAGAGTGGCGGTGGTTTTTAACTGGGTGAATACCGATGAAGTCTGCCCCGGTCCGAAAGAGAACGATTTCAGTAAGAAATACGATCTGGCGGGTAAGTTTGTCGTTTCTTTCGCCGGCGTATTAGGATACTCGCAGGATACGGATATCATTGTCAATGCGGCCAAATCACTCAAACCCTACAAGGATATTGTCTTTCTCATAGTGGGGGACGGAAGAAAAAAGGAGTTGATAGAGAAGACAAAAAGAGATGAGAATATAGATAACCTTATTCTTGTGCCGATGCAGCCGAAGGAGAGATATCCTTTTATCCTTCATGCCTCGGATATAGGCCTGGTAACTCTGACCAGTGACGTCAAAAGCCCGGTCGTGCCGTCAAAGATACTCAATATCATGTCTTCCGGCAAGCCCGTTGTCGCCTCAATACCTTTAGACGGAGATGCGCCTGAGATCATAAAAGAATCAGGATCGGGATTATGTGTTGAAGCGGGTGACCTGGACGGATTCGTCAGGTCCATATTGGAGATCTATGAGAACGAGTCCATGGCTAAGAGTTTTGGCGAGAACGGCAGACGGTTTATTGAAAATAAATATTCTTTAAAGATATGCTCTGATAGGCAAAGAGAGATATTCAGCTCAATTTAAACGGAGGGTCATTATGAATAGTATGGATCATATCGGATCATATAAAGGAAAGACAGTGCTGATCACAGGAGGGGCGGGGGCAATAGGCAGTAACCTTGTCAGCGCTGTAGCTCTTGCCGAAGCGAAATGCGTTATCATACTTGATGACCTGAGCTCTTCACAAGAGTGGAATATCCCACCCTTGCAGAATGTGATGTTTGTCAAAGGTGATGTGACGGATGATGTGGCCTTAAAAAGAGTATTTTTTGAAAAACCGGAACTTGTTTTTCACCTGGCAGCGTTTTTCGCTAATCAGAATTCAGTAGATTATCCGGAAAGTGACATAGCTACAAACGGAGTAGGCACGTTAAAGCTTCTCCAGTATTCTGCCTTGACTAAGGTGGAAAGGTTTGTTTTCGCCTCATCAGGCTGTTCTATTTACGGAAGCGAAGCCCCACTCCCGCTTAAAGAGGATTTTATGTCTATGAACCTTAGCACGCCTTATCAGATAACCAAGATGCTTGGAGAACTATATTGTAATTTTTTCCATAATTTTCACGGCCTGCCCGTAGTGAAGGCCAGATTTTTTAACTCATACGGGCCTGGTGAAGTGCCGGGCCAGTACCGTAACGTCATACCAAATTTTATTTATTGGGCGATGAAGGGAGAGGCCCTTCCGATTACCGGAAACGGCGAGGAGACGAGGGATTTTACCTATGTAGGGGATCTGGTGGACGGACTCTTGAGGGTCGGGTTCTGCAAAGAGGCTATAGGCCAGCAATTCAACCTGGCTTCCGGCACAGAGACAAAGATAATAGACCTGGCTAACACAATCAATAGTATCACGGGAAATCAGGCAAAGGAAGGCATAGCCTTTGTTCCCAAAAGGAAATGGGATACTAAAAGCCGGCTTCTGGCGTCGATTGAAAGGGCCGGGGAGCTTATAGGATATGAGCCTAAGACTTCCCTTGAGGAAGGATTAAGAAATACGATTAATTGGTTCGGTGAGAAGTGGGATCTTATAGGGGGATCCGCTTCTTTTAGCCCCGGCATGTCGTCAGCAGTCAGGGGCAGGACACAAGAGACGAAAGAAAAGGCCGTATACAGTGAAAGATAAAAAGGTGCTGACGATATTTGGGACACGGCCGGAAGCTATTAAGGTTGCTCCGGTTATCAAAAAATTAGAGTCTACAAAGGGGTTTAAAAACGAGGTCTGCATAACTGCCCAGCATCGGGAAATGCTGGATCAGGTCTTAGAGATGTTTCAAATAAAGGCGGATTACGACCTGAACATAATGGAAACAAACCAGGACCTCTTTAAAATCACTACTAAGGCCCTGACCGGGCTAAAAACTGTTATTAAAAGGAGTAAACCCGACGTTGTTTTGGTGCAGGGAGATACGACCACTTCTTTCATCGCCGCGCTGGCCGCTTATTATTTAAAGATCCCTGTCGGCCATATTGAGGCAGGGTTGAGGACATATGATAAATATTCGCCTTTTCCGGAAGAGATAAACAGGCACATGACCAGCGTGATAGCTGATTTTAATTTTGCTCCGACCAGCCGGGCAAAGGACAATTTGATCAGAGAAGGGGTTTCCGGCCGTAAGATATTTATTACGGGTAATACCGTAGTTGACGCCTTGCGCTATACTTTGAGTCTCGTTGATCTTACGGGATCGACCGCCTTACTTGAGAAAAGATTCGAATTTCTAAGGAACAAAAAAAGGCTCGTTCTGATAACCGGGCATAGGAGAGAAAGTTTTGGAGAAGGATTTAAGAATATATGCCGGGCTATAAGGAGACTCGCGGAGGCCTTCACGGATCATGACTTTGTATATCCTGTTCATTTGAACCCGAATGTCAGAAGGCCTGTGCAACAGATACTTGACAGTGATAAGTTGCCCAATCTGTATTTAATAAAACCGCTGGAGTATTTGCCGTTCGTATATCTTATGAAAAAAGCATATTGTATCTTGACTGATTCAGGCGGGATACAGGAAGAGGCCGTCAGTTTTAACAAGCCTGTTCTCATCATGCGGAATATCACCGAAAGGCCCGAGGGCATAGAGGCCGGAGCAGTGAGGCTTGTCGGAAACAGGGAAGGCAATATTTTTAAAGAGTGCAAAAAGATACTTCTGAACAAACGCTCACACAGCGCTAAGGCCAAAAAGAAAAATCCCTACGGAGACGGCAGGGCGGCGGAAAGAATAGTAGAGATAATAGGGAGGTCCGTTTAGCTAAAGATGAAGAATAGGATCAACAGGCTGATAATACTTCGCAAATATAGAATAGCGTTAGTCCTGCTGGACATATTATTTATCAGCCTGTCCGTATACATAGTCAATGCGATCCTGGAAAGGCCTCAGCCGTCAGTAATATTTTATTTGGGAACAAATATCATCTGGCTTATCACGGCATCGACATTTTTCCTGTATGCGGCATTCCGCTATTCAAGAAGGCAGATATTATTAACCGTTATCACCGGATGGCTGGCCCTTAGCCTGGCATCCTTTTATGTCGACGCGCTTAGAGTAGGCAGGGCGGCGCTGCTTTTAATGCTGCCTTTTATGGCGGTATTTATATTAGGTCACCGTATTTTATTAAGAGGCATCAGGTCACGTATTGTGGAAAAAGACGGAAAAAGAGAAACAAGGGTCCTTATCTTAGGATTAGGAGAGAAGGCAAAAGAAATAGCTGCGCAGATCAGGAACGATAAAGAGCTTAATTATAAGCTGATCGGCTTCTTAAGACCGGACCACTATAGGCAGCAGGATATAAAGGTAAACCGTGATCACGTTTTAGGCGGCGTTGACGAGCTTTATCAAATAGCCAAAAGGGAAAAGCTAGACGAGGTCATCGTCGCGTTTTCCGCCTATACACCGCTGCTTCACAAAAAGATAGAAAAAATAATGAGGGAACACTCTGAACTGGGGCTAAAGTTCAAAGTCATTCCCGACCTGTATGATGTTCTTGTAGGGCGCTTAAAGGTGAGCCGGGTGACCGGTTATCCCCTGCTTGATATGCTGCCGGAAGTAGCGAATAGAAGATATCTCGGGCTTAAGAGAGTCATGGATATAGGGACTGCCTTCCTGGGATTAACTTTTTTATCGCCTTTGATGCTGACTATCGCTGTAATACTAAAGGCCCAGGAAAAGGGCCCCGTATTTTATACACAGGAGAGAGTGGGCGAATCAGGACAGCCGTTTATCTTGTATAAATTCCGCTCGATGGTCCCAGATGCCGAAAAGGAGACAGGTCCCGTCTGGGCGGGGGAGAACGATGAGAGGATAACACTTTTCGGAAGATTTTTAAGGAGGAGCAGCTTTGATGAATTACCTCAATTATGGAATGTGCTCAGGGGCGAGATGAGCCTTGTGGGCCCCAGGCCCGAGAGGCCGCATTTTGTGCATAATCATAAAGAGCTTCAGGGCAAACGGCTTAATGTCAAACCGGGGATGACAGGCCTCGCGCAGATAAACGGAAGATATAATCTTACGGCTCGGCAGAAAACAAAATACGATTATATCTATCTTAAGAACTGTTCGTTTACTCTGGATATGATGATCCTTTTCAGGACGATAGACGCGGTGTTCAGTAAGCGCGGAGCACGTTAAATAAATTAAATATTAAAATTGTGGAATGTTCTGGATGAAAGAAAAAATCCTTATTTGGCTTGATAGAATAATAGAGTATTCTCTATATGGGTTTATTTTTACTCTGCCTTTCTCAAAATCAATGGTGGAGATTTTTTTTGTATCCGCTTTTATCTCCTGGATTTTAAAAAGGATTTTAAAGTGTACCTCTCCGTTAAGAGACGGGCTGCCGGCACTATTTAAAGCGTTCAAACCGGTTAATACTGCCTTGAATCTTCCGATAGGCGCGTATATACTTGTTGGGGTATTGTCTACCGCCAACAGCATGTCGATCCCGCTAAGCCTGGAGGGACTTTTTTTTAAATTGTTTGAAGGGGTGATGATATTTTTTATAGTAGTGGAGGTGATCGACAGCGAAGAGAGGCTTAGGAGGGTCTTGTCGCTTATTCTTATTTCAATAGTGTTTATTAGCGCGGACGGAATTTTCCAATCTTTCACAGGAACGGATTTTATTAGGGGCCGTGCGGCGCTTGGGACAGGAATACAGGGGCCTTTTGATAATCCAAACGGATTCGCGGGCTGGCTTGTGGTTATGGCCCCCATAGCGCTGAGCCTGGCCTATTTTGGAAAAAAATACAAGGCAGTATTATGCATCATCTCCGGAATGGCGGTAGTCTCATTGTTCCTTACTCATGCAAAGGGAGCCCTGATAGCCTTTATACTTTCACTGGTCTTTCTGGGATTATTCAAGAGCAAAAAGCTGCTGATCGCCATTATTGTTTTAATGCTGGCATTATCATTTCTAAATCCCGGTTTTATAAGCAGATTCGCGGACTCGGCCAGGAAGATCCTGGAGATCAGTAAATTTGACAGGCCCAGGATGTGGGCAGAGGCGTTGAGCGTTATGGAGGACTTTCCTCTGGTAGGCTGCGGACTGAACACCTATGCCGCTTTTATGCCGATATATCCGCATAACTCCTATCTACATATGGCGGCTGAAGCGGGTCTGCTGGGACTCGGCGCGTTCATCTGGATAATGGTGGTATTGTTTAAAGTTTCTCTGGAAAATCTTAAGAAGACCCGGAATGCTTTTCACTCAACGGTGTTGATAGGATTCCTGGCAGGTCTATTCGGATTCTTAGCCCATAGTTTTGTCGAAGTGAATTTTTTCACGCTGCAATTGGGTAATCTGATGTGGTTTATGGCGGGTTTTATAATCGCCGTACAAAATATATCAATGGGAGGCGGATATGATCAAGAAGAAGTCCGAACAGGTAACTGAGGTCAGAAAGAATATGAGGGGAGGGCCCGGAGAGGTGCTGATCAGGCATCACTTCAAGAGAGAGGAAATAAATGCCCCGTCCCGGCTTTGCGCCGAGCTTACTCTCGCGCCCGGATCAGGTATAGGCGAGCATGATCATGTCAATGAAGATGAAGTTTATATTATTCAACAGGGTAAGGGTGTTATAGTTGATAACGGTAAAGAGGTGGAAATAGAGGCGGGAGACGCTATATTGACCGGCAAAGGGTCCTCGCACTCTATAAAAAATGTTGGTGATACAGACCTTATTGTTACGGCTGTCATCATGCAATATTCATCGTAGAGGTGTCTATGGATTTCCCTAAAAAATTGTTAATACCGCAAAAAACCATATTTGAAATAGGCTCAGTTTCCCGGCTTGCAGAGGAATCTCTGGAGTACGGCCCAAGAGGTCTCGTGGTACACGGCAATTCTCTTGAAAAAGACGGCAAAAAAGAGAGGATCCTGGCCCATTTTTCTTCTTCGGCAAGGGTCGGATGTTTTCTCAGGGCCGGCGGAGAGCCGACTCTTACAGAGATAGAAGCTGTAATAAGAAAAGCAAGGTCAGCAAGAGTTCAATGGATCGCGGGAATAGGCGGAGGAAGCACAATAGACCTGGCAAAGGCCGCGGCCGGACTTTACAACGCGAAAGAAAAGCCGGTATTTTATCAGGAGGGAGGGCGGCTTGTGAGGAAAGGTATCCCGTTTATCGCCGTTCCTACAACCGCGGGAACAGGATCAGAGGCTACGATAAATTCAGTCATCATCAACGAGGATAAAAGGGTCAAGCTTTCAATAAGGGATGAAAGTTTTTTAGCCAGAAAGGTCATACTTGATGCCGGGCTCCTGAAATGGATGCCGCTTACACCGATGAGCTATGCCGCGATGGATGCTTTTGTGCAGGCATATGAGTCATATATCTCAAAGAACACAACATGGTTAAGCGAGAATCTAGCGTTAAAAGCCATCGATCTTATAAACAGGAATATTTTGCCGGCGTATGAGTCCGGCTCCGAAGAAAATCTATCCTCTCTTTTGCTGGCGAGCTATCTCGCCGGAATAGCGCTTGCTTCGTCGAGATTAGGCGTGATACACGGTATCGCCCATCCACTAGGCGTGTTACATGACCTGCCTCACGGTCTTATATGTTCGGTTTGCTTTATACCATCCATAAAGCTTAATAGAGGAGTTATCGGTAAAAAATACGAGATCATAAATAAAATATTGGGGGAGGATCTCAAGGACAGGATAGAGAAATTATTGAACAGCCTGAACATAAATTCCCCGTTTAAGGGTAAGAGATCATTAGAAAAAGAGAAGGTCATCGAGGATACCCTCGCCTCGGGGTCAACTGCCGCTAATCCCAGAAGAATTGAACGCGGCGATGTAGAGTTTATGCTGAAAGAACTTTTTTAAGAAAGGCTATTCATATGTTTAGAAAAACAGGCTTCGATACGCACGTCGCGGCTTTAGCGATATTGTTCGCGACATTATTTGTCCTTATAGTCCCGACTATGCAGGAAGTTGTATATAGAAACAAACATGACGAGGGGTATTATCTTAAATATGCCGCCTACATATCAAATAACGGGTTAGGCGGATTCAGATCTTTAGCGAGAGATTATATTGACAATGAAGAACACTGGATATTTCCAAACCCGCTGAGGATAGGATTGATATCTGTATCCGCCCTCTGGGTAAGGCTTTTAGGCGAATCCTTTTATTCTCTTTCGCATTTATCTTTTATCGCATATCTATTGTTTATCGCGATAAGTTATTATTTTTGCCGGCGTATCTTTGGCAAAGAAAAAGCTATACTTCTTGCTTTATTGCTGGCCTTTTCGCCGCTCAATATGGCGATGTCAAGGCGGGCATTATCCGAAAGCGTGACCGTGTTTTTTATGGCTCTGACCGTATGGCTTTTTCTGGATATGATGCTAATGAATAAGAGCCGGTCCCGGAGAATATTTTTCGTTATTATTTTCTCATATTCGATATTAGTCAAAGAGACAAACTGCCTTTTAGCTATACCGTTTATTGTATATATGATGGTTCATAAATTTTATTTTCGAAATGACCTGAAGCCGGCTGATATCCTGTGTGTTTTGATATATCCGGCTTTACTAGCGGGATCGATATATACGATCGTATTCGGTAACCCGTTTTATATATTCAGAATAGTAAATATAACACTAAGTTCCGCAAAGATAAACATATTCGCTATTATATACGGCGGCGGGCCGTGGTTTAGATATATAATCGATTTTATGCTTATATCGCCATGGGTCGTGATCCTGGCCATAGGATATATATTTTATTTGATACTGAATTTTAATAGGGCAGACCGGGGCGAGGCCTGTTTTCTTATAGTTTTACTTGTGTTATTCTCTCTTTTTAATCTTTTCGGAAAAAACATCAGGTATGTGATGATCCTTGATCTGCCATTAAGACTTTTTTTCATCATGATGTTGTATAAGCTGGCCGCTATAAAGTCTGACAAGATGAAATACGCTCTGATATGCGCTGTTGTTTTATCGATCTCGCTTACAGACTTTTTGATCTATAACGATTTTTTTATAGAAAAAGGGCTCTATAATCCGATGAGCACATGGCTTCTTCGATACAGGGATATGATACCGTGGAGGTAGGTTGTTAGGTAATATGTGCGATAGTAATAAGAACAGCATTTTAATTTTGATTGCCATCACGTTGGGGGTATTCGCGTTTGCGACGTGTCTTGCGTATCACAATATCGCGGATGGGGATCTGTGGGCACGGCTCGCTCAAGGGTCATCTGTCTGGTTGAGAGGGAGCCTGATCCACCAGGATATATTCGCTTTTACGCGGGTACTTCCGGAATATATAGACCATGAATGGGGAGCGGGGTTGATATTTTATTCACTCCTGCGGCTATTTGGGCCGGGATCACTTTTAATTTTTAAGATCCTGGCTGCCCTGGGAGCGCTTAGCTTTGCTGTAGCGGTAGGAAGGCTGAATAAATGTGAATGGCCGGCCTTACTTTTACTCGGGCTATTTTGCTCTGCTGCGATCTTTTCCGGGTATGTATTAGTGGTACGCAGCCAGGTTCTGACGTACCTCTTTTTTGCTATTACACTTTTTTGTTTAGAATCGATCCGCCGGGGCGGCAGGTGGCCGTCACTGACGATCATATTTATCATGATGATATGGGCAAATACGCACGGAGGCTTCGTGGCCGGTTTGGGCATAATAGCCTTTTACGCGGCCGCATCTTTTTATTTAAAACGCTCGTCAGGTGTCATGTTTGCTACTATGCTGGGCGCGATAGGAGCGACATTTATAAATCCGTACGGCGTAAGATTGTGGAGATACCTTATTCCGGCACTTCTCCATTCCCGCGCATACATCAATGAATGGCATCCGATGTCGATGACCTTTTTCAGAGTCGATCCATATACCGGTTTCAGGATCCTTTTCCTTATATCTATATTTTTGATCATTTCCGGTTGGGATAAGGCAAGGCTGAAAGAAAGGCTTCCCGGATTGTTCGTGCTTTTGATAACAGTCTATTTAGCGTTAAAACACCGCAGGCACGCGCCATTTTTTGGATTGTCGGCAGCTGCTTTTCTAGGGCCATATATGTCTTCGGCTTTTAAGCGTATCGCGCTCAATATGCCTGAAAAGAAAAAGGCTGATCCTATGATCGCCACTGTCGCGATATACTGGATAGTGGCCCTTCTTGTCGCATGGCAAATATTGCCTAAAACGTCGCTAGAGGTCTGGTCTCCGCTCGGGTTTTATCCGGTACGGGAATGTGATATTCTTATGTATTCAAAGGCTGAAGGCAATCTGGCTGTTTCTTTCCCATGGGGCAACTATGCCATGTGGAGACTTTACCCCCGGATCAAGATCTCTCAGTGCGGCAGATATGAAACAGTATATCCCGAAGCTACTATTGATATGAACAGAAAATTTTTTTATAAAACAGGTGAGGATTGGGATAGGCTGGTAAAAGCATACCCGATCGATTATGTGATCATGGAATCCGGAATGTCACGCCTTCAGCCCGACGATCTTATCAGTATCGGTTTTCGACAGATATATTCCGACGGATTTTCGGCGCTCTGGGCAAGGAATGAGCTTGCGGCTTCCCTGATCGTTGCCGCGGGGGATATTAATAATAGATGGACCATTGAACCCCTCGACGCGCGAATACCTGAGGGTTGGTGGGAATAAAGGAGAGAGAGGATGAAGTACAAAAAGAGCCAGATTATAATGATACGGCTTCTTCCTAATTATAGTAAAAGGTTAAGATCATATGGCTAAACCCTCAAAAAATATGCTATTGTACGGAAGGATCTCTGTTTTAGAACGGTTAAAGTCTGACCCGGCCAGCATAAAGAAGGTGCTTCTGCAGGATAATGTGTCTCTGCCTGATATGGAAAGATTGATAAAGGTGAA
>JADHVZ010000038.1 GCA_016783745.1 Candidatus Omnitrophota bacterium
ATCACACCGGAGGCGCTGCAGATGACAAACAAAACTATGGCGCATGTCAAAAACCTCTTCATTCCATTTCCCCCCTTTATATTCTTTTCATTTAAACACATGATTCTGGCTTTTTTGTTTTCTCTAACCAGAACCAGGTATTTTTTTCTTGACCTAAGTATATACCATATGTAAGGAAAAATCAATATATTAAGGATAATTAGCGTAAGATTAAATAGTCCAATCTAAGTATACTATATGTGATGCTTAAAATCAATATGCGCCTCTTACGCGAATCAGCCCTAAAATAAGGTGAAAAAAAGCCGTAAATCCTTACCGGCTCTTGCTTTTTCCAAATTTATCGTATATAGTTATATAAGGTATGACTAAATCCAGGATCGGCCTTATTATACTCGCTCTGCTTGGAACGGCATTTATAGTATATTCACCTCACTATAGCTACCCCTTCCCATGCCATATAGATGAATGGCATCATATCTCCGAAGCCATGCGCCTTGAGCGGGGGGAATACGGCGGCGGCGTGGTCGGGTTTCGGATCGGCTTCCAGCTTATCTTGTTACTTTTATCCAGGTTCATGGATCTGGTAACCGGTTACAAATACCTGCCGGCCGTATGGTCTATCGTCAGCGCGCTTGTTCTTTTTATGGTGGCCTACAAGAAAACGGACAGGCGGTTCTACATCGCGCTTTTCTCTGTCTTATTTTTCGCGTCAATAAAATCAAATGTAAACATCACCGGCCTGTGGTTTTTTTCGCCGTTGACATTTTCGATCCCGTTTATCTACCTTTATGTATACCTCTTTACTGAGGGAGTCGAAAAACAAAACAAAAAATCGATCCGAGCAAGCCTGGCGATAATGCTCTTTCTTGTGCCCTTTCATTCAATATCTTTTTTATTCGCCGTCCCCTTTCTTCTCGTCTATTCAGTGTGCAATTTTGGCTACTTCAAAAAGGAATGGAAGTTTTTTTGCGCCTTCCTCATGATCCCCGTCGCGGGGGCTGTCTTTTATAAATTCATGGCGGGCACGCCGTGGCAATCGTTAACAGGTAAGCTGGTCGAAGTGCTTCAGTTTAAGCGCGGATGGGGCGTGCTTGAGATCAAGAACTCATTTTATGAGCTCTACAGCTTAGCCGGCTACATCACTGCCGGTATAGGACTGGCTTTAATATTTCTGGTGGATAAAAAAACAAAAAAGTATCTCGCGTACGCGTTATGGCCTATCGCGGTACTTGTCTCGATACTTATCTACAGAAAAACCGATGTATCCTACATATCGCCATATCAGAGAAACCTATACTATTTTGTGATCGCCCTGCCTCTATTAAGCGCTATGGGCCTTGACTATACGCTGAGATCCGCGGCAAGATGGATAAAAAATCTCGATTTAAGCGGGCGGCAAAAAGCCATCACCAAGGGTATAGCGACCTGCCTTATCCTTATTACGGCGGCCTTTTTTACTTTCAAGTCCTACTGGGATATACCAAGGCAGATAGACCTCTATGAAGTCGTCAAGCAGGATGAATATGAGGCGCTGCTCTTCTTGAAAGGCCTGCCGAAAACAACTGTTTTGGCTTCCCCCAGGATCTCGACCGGGCTCTACCCTATTAGCGGGCACCAGCCTGTAGCTACATATTTCTTCTACGGCAACAGGCCCGACGCCGAGAGATTTTTCCGGACAAAGGAATGTGATGTGAAAAATGAGATCCTCGCGAAATACGAAGATATTAAATACGTCCTTTCGCGCCGCAGGATAGATTGCGGCTGGAAATGTATTTATGACGACCGTGTCTACATTTACGAATTAAAACCACAAGGAGAGGAAAAAGATGGAGATCAGCATAATCCTGCCCTGCCTGAATGAAGAGAGCGCCCTGGGGCGCTGCATAGATAAGATACGCGAGGTAATAAAGGATAACTCGCTCGACGCGGAGATCATCGTCTCCGATAACGGGTCCACCGACCGGAGCTGCGAGATAGCGGCCGATAAAAAGGCCACGCTTGTCCACGAAAAAGTGAAAGGCTACGGCGCGGCGTATTTGAGGGGCTTTGACGCCGCCAGGGGGAGGTATCTGTTCCTGGCCGACGCCGACGGGACATATGACTTTGAGGAGATACCGAGATTCATCGCGGAGCTCAAGGGAGGCTATGATTTTGTGATCGGGAACAGATTCAAGGGGAATATGGAAAAAGGCGCCATGCCGTGGGCGAATAAATATATCGGCAACCCGGTCCTCGCGGCCATACTGAGGATATTCTTCAGGACAACGATACACGACACACATTGCGGCATGCGCGCGCTGACAAGGATGGCCGCGGACAGGCTGAACCTTAAGACCACCGGCATGGAATTCGCCTCCGAGATGATAGTTGAGGCGCTGAAAAAACGACTTAAGATAAAAGAGCTGCCTATAAATTATCACCTGAGAAGCGGCGACTCAAAATTGCAGTCGGTCGCGGACGGCTGGCGGCATTTACGCTTCATGCTTTTATACAGCCCGCGATTTCTCTTCCTTTATCCGGGCATCGCCCTGTTCTCCGCGGGGCTGGTAACGCTGATCCTGCTATATTTCGACGCGTTGACCGTTCTGGGCAGATCGCTGCAGTATCACCCTATGTTTCCCGCGGCCCTTTTGACGATAACCGGATATCAGCTCATAATATTCGCCCTGTTCGCCAAGACATACGCTATAACTCACCTTGAAGACAGGCCGGTCTTCAGCAAATTGTATAAGTATATCACGATAGAGAAAGCCGGGATGGCCGGTATCGCAATGGGTGCAGTCGGAGTCATAATATACATTCTGATACTTATCAAGTGGGTCAAGGGCGGATTCGGCCAGCTGGAGGAGGTAAAAAACTCCATACTCGCGCTCACCCTGGTGACGGTCGGCATCCAGACAATATTCTCATCCTTCATGTTGAGCATATTGGGGATCAGAAAGAGATGAGAAGCATCCTTATAGTCACTCCTTATTTTTTTCCTGAGGGCGGCGGCCTGGAGCTTTACGCCTACAAAATAGCCAGGCATCTCTCAAAGAAAGATGAAGTGGTCGTATTGTGTTCCACGAAGAAAGAATCAAAGTCAGAAGATCTCTCCCCTAATCTGAAGGTAATCAGGGAGAGGCCTGATTTTTTTGTCTCCAACACGCCTATTAAATTCGGGTTGAAGAATTCGATCGAGTCTATAGTTAAAGAAAAAGGCATCCATATTATAAACGCCTACACCCCCGTCCCCTTCTATGCTGATATTGCCTGCCTTGTCGCTAAAAGGCATAACATTCCTTTGATATTGCATTATTGCTCCGGCAGTTTGTATAAAAACAGGCCTTTCTTGGATTTGATCGCCTTTTTCTACGAGAACCTTTTTGAAAAAAGATTATTCGCTTACGCCAAAAAAATCATCTTGTTGTCGGGATATATTTTAAATGGAAAGGGATCTGGTCATAAAGATAAAGCCGTAGTCATAGCTCCCTCGATTAACAAGAACATGTTCAAAGTGACCGAAACTCAGAGAAAAAAAGAGATTCTGTTTGTCGCCCAGCTCAATAAGTCCCATAAATGGAAGGGATTGGAGAAACTGATCAAGGCCTTCTGTTTATTGGACAAAAAAAAGGGTTACAGATTAATCATCATCGGAAGCGGGGATTATATGGAATACTATAAAAGACTGACGAAGGATTTGAATTTGGAAGATATTACCGAATTCCTGGGTTACGTAAAACAGGAGGATCTACCTCAATATTACCAGAGATGCGGTTTTGTGGTAATCCCGTCCATTTCTAATGTGGAAGGGCCAACAACGGTCATATTCGAGTCTATGGCGTGCGGGAAACCGCTCATTGCCGGAGAAGTGGGAGGCCTCCCCTATTTTATCAAAGCAAACGAATGCGGCTTACTCGTCAACGCCGAAAACATAAAAGAGTTATCGGAAGCGATGAATAACTTAATGGATGATAAAAAGCTATATGAGAGGTTGTCAGAAAACGGGCTGGCGAATGTCCACAAATATTACGAAGAAGTATCGTTTAAAAAACACAACGAAATTTTTGAGGATGTATATAAAAAATGGGGTCTAAAAAAATAGCCGTTTTCCACAATTGCATGGACAATATCGGAGGCGCGGAGATCGTCTGTTTAATTCTGGCGCGAGAATTAAATGCCGATCTTTATACAACTAATATAGACGAAGATAAAATAAAAAAGATGGGGTTTTCCGGCATAAATATACGATCCATCGGCAGGATCCCTGCGAATCCACCCTTCAGACAGCAGGCAGCTTTGGCAAAATTTCAAAGGCTGAATCTGGGAAGCGACTACGCTTTTTATATCATCGGCGGCGACTGGGCGGTCTCCGGAGCGGTCAACAACAAGCCTAATCTCTGGTACGTGCACGCGCCAATGAGAGAGATATGGGACCTCTACGAATACACCAGGCAGACTATGGTCCCTCCCCTCTTCAGGATAGCCTTCGACTTCTGGATCCGCCACAACAGAAAACTGGTCAGGGGATTCGTTAAAGATGTACAGGGAATGGCCTGTAATTCGCGTAATACGCAAAGAAGGATCAAGAATTATTTGAGTAGAGACACTGCTATAGTCAACCCGCCTGTGGATACCGCGGGATTCCGGTGCGGGGGCATCGGGGATTACTGGTTATCGGTAAGCAGGCTCATATACCACAAGAGAGTGGACATCCAGATGGAGGCATTCACCCGCCTGCCGGAAGAAAGGCTTATCATAGTGGGAAGCTATGAAAAGGCGGGGCATTTTAAAAAGTGCGCGGATCATTTGAAGCGGATCAAGCCGTCCAATGTCGAGATAAGAAGCTGGATAAGCCGGGAAGAGCTGATAGGCCTCTATGCCGGCTGTAAGGGTTTTATAACGACCTCCCGCGATGAGGATTTCGGGATGACACCGGTGGAGGCAATGGCTTCGGGCAAGCCTGTTATAGCGCCTGACGAAGGCGGCTGCAAAGAAACCGTTGTCAATAATGTGACCGGCCTGTTAATAGATAATATCAACGCCGACAAGCTGGCTGCCGCTATTTTAAAGATATCGGAAGAACCGTTAAAATATAAGAACGCCTGCCTGGAGCGGGCGAAAAAATTCAGCACCGAAGTCTTTATCGGCAAGATCAAAAAGATGATAGAGGAGTAGGGACTAGCAGATGAAGTCACCTAAAGTCTCTGTAATAATACCGGTACATAACGCGGAAAAGACTCTTGGGCGATGCCTGGAGTCGGTTCGGGGGCAGGCCTTTACCGATTTTGAAGCGCTTATTGTTGATAATAACTCAACGGATAAGACAAAAGACATGATCAGCGAGTTCCAAAAGAAGGACCCGCGGATAAAATATCTTTTCGAGCCGGCCCTTTCGAGAGGGGCGGCCCGCAACACCGGAGAAAGCGCCGCCCGCGGAGAGATCATCCTGATGACGGACAGCGACTGCATCGCCCCTTCCGACTGGATAGGCCGCATGATCGAACCGCTGGCCGACGGCGAATATGAGGCGGTACAGGGTTTTCAGGACAACGCTTCAGATGATTTCTGGAGCAGGTGTGAGCAGATATTTTTATCGGAGAAATATGAAGATGTGGATAAGGATGAGGCCGCATGGATAGTGGGAAAGCTTGATACGAAAAATTTCGCCATAAAGAGCGCTTCCCTGCTCAAAGTGGGGCTATCGTCAAGAAAGTATGTAAGCGGGCATGATACGGAGCTTTCCATAAGACTGGCGAAGAACAACTGCAAGGTCAGATTTCTGCAAGATGTGGGGGTGAGGCACTTTCACTGGAATTCACTCGGACAGATAATCAAAAAACAGCTTTATAGAGCCGGATGGGCCGCAGTGATCACCCGCGACAACATGGATTTCCTTAAGACAACGCCCTTCCTGAAACAAACGGCTCAGGAAGCCGGCTCCTTCTTCAAGATCCGCAAACTCTGCCGCGCCCTGACACGGCACGGCCTCGGCTACGCCTTCTACATCGTAGTCACCGGCCTCTTCTGGCGCCTCGGCTTAATTATGAAGAGTAGGAAGAGTAGGGACAGACACTTTTTGTGAAGAGTAGGGACAGACACTTTTTGAGGCTACTTATATAGCTACAAAAAGTGTCTGTCCCTCACAACGCCCACAAAAAGTGTCTGTCCCTCACAACGCCCACAAAAAGTGTCTGTCCCTCACAACGCCTCACAAAAAGTGTCTGTCCCCTTTTACACCTTTTACATCTTCAGCAAAGGCTTCCCGGTACGCGTATGCTTTCTTATCCTCTCAACTTCCTCCTCGTTCTCCTTTAGCCCAATATAATCCCTCCAGGCGACAGGTTGCATATCCATGTATTTAAAGAGGTCGTTTAATAGGATTTGGGAAGATCCCCTATTAGTATGTACTCGCGCACTGGACCACCCCCATTCCCATGGCTTTTCCACGATATTCGCGCGCACAGGATTTAACTCTACATACCTGGCGGCTGCAATCAAATGAAATTCATCTAATATGCAGGAGTAAAAGCGGCCCTGCCATAGATGCCCACTTCTGTTCATCTTCTTGTTGAAATATTGAGAATATCTCATATGCGCTGTTTTAAATACCTCAGCAAGGGAATCCAGTCTGTTCGGCACCACGATAAAATGTACGTGGTTAAACATCAAACAGTAAGCTAATATCTCAAGGTCATGTTCAACGCTATACTTCTTGACCCAATAGAGATACCTTCTGCGGTCATCATCATCCCCAAATATGGCCTGTTTAAAATTACCTCTCTGGGTAATATGGTGCGGCAGCCCAACGGCTACAGCTCTAGCTATGCGTGGCATAAATACCACCTCCCTTCACCTATATATACGAATGAGATGGCAAAACCTTACATATTATTTTAAAATAAATGGGAAAAAAGGGACAGACACTTTTTGTGAAGAGTAGGGACAGACACTTTTTGAGGCTACTTATATAGCTACAAAAAGTGTCTGTCCCTCACAACGCCTCACAAAAAGTGTCTGTCCCCTTTATCCTTTATCCCAGGTAGTCTTTTATTACTTCTTTGGCGGGGCCTTCTTTGATAAGCTTGCCGTTGTCGAGCCAGATCACTCTATCGCAGTGCTTCTCGAGCATCGGCAGTTCATGACTTACTAATAGGATCGAGGCGCCTTTCTTGATAAGCTCCTCGATCCTGGCCATACTGTTATTTCTGAATTCCTCGTCTCCCACTTCAAAGACTTCGTCTATCAAAAATATATCGGCATCACAGTAGAGCGCCATAGAAAATGAAAGCCGCTGCCTCATCCCCTGGGAAAACTGGTATAATTTAGTATTGACGAATCTCTCAAGCCCTGAAAACCTGACTATAGAGTGATACCTGATCTTGATCTCAGCGTAGGATAAGCCAAAAAGCGGGCAGCATGCGTAGATGTTCTGCTCCATAGTCAGCCTGTCCCTTAAGCCGATATGCAAATTTATCAAAGAGACGATCTTTCCTTCTGTCTTTATCTCTCCCCCATCTATGTCATATATGCCCGGGATCACCCTTAATAGCGTACTTTTACCGGACCCGTTCCTGCCGATGACCCCGAGTATCTCACCCGCATCAACGCTCAGAGATATATTTTTAAGCGCCCATATGACCTTCTTGGGTTCCCTGCCGGAAAAGAAAGAGATAAACCTGGCAAGGGTGCTTCGATTATCTTTTCTCCCTATCATGAATTTTTTAGATACATTTTCTACGATTATTCTTTTCATCTACACAAGTTCCGCGAATTTGTTTTTTAATCTATTAAATATAAGTAACCCTAAAAGTAAAAAAAGCAGGCTCCAGCATATGGCGCCCAGCACCATCCAGCCGGACGGCATCCTGCCGTATATGATGAGGTCTCTTGATATCTTGATAAAGTAATACAGGGGATTAAAGACACTGACGAAGCCTAATCTATCCTGATCCCCTATAGCGTAAAATATGGGCGTCCCCAGCCAGATCAGCCTGGAAACAAATGTCCATACATTCTCCAGATCCGTGATATAAAAAGCCAGGGACGATAGGCAAAGGCAGGTGCCGAATACGAAGATATAGAAAAAAAATAAAATAACAGGGTAAAATACAAGGCCTTTTAAGGGAGTATTAAAAAATAAAAGGACCGCGATAAGCAGGATTATCTCGAATAGATGCGAAAAGAGCGTGCGCAGGGTAACCGCGTGTACCAGGGCGCTTCTCGGAAAATTTATCGATTTGATAATATAGCTATTCATCCTTATGACGCGCGTACAGTCAATGGTGGCGCGCTGGAAGAAATTAAATATTATTATTCCGATCAACAAAAACGACGGGTAGCTGGGTATCTCGGAACCCACGCGATCGTAGAATACCAGTAAAAGCAATAAAAATAAAAGCAGAGGATTAAGCAGATACCAGAAAACCCCTAAATAACTGCCTTCATTACGTTCGATGAATTCAGCCTTGGCCAGCGCTATGCTTAATTCTATTCTATCTCTAATGTTTTTCATATTTACTAAAAATTCGCGCCGAAGAAGCGGGCGTTGTCTGCGGCAAAGCCCCGGTTGAGGTGGTCGCTGTCCTTATTTATACTTGACTTTTCCCTAAAAGCGTGGTATCTTGTCTGCTGAAAGTAAAAGAATATTATGAAAATTCCGCAAATCAATAAACAGATATTCCAAAAGTTCAACGCCAAGCTGGCCTATCTTTTTGGGTCGCAGGCCAAAGGCAATGCCGCGCCTGAAAGCGATTTTGATATCGCTGTGCTGTTTGAAAATCCCTCTGACGAGCTCGCTCTTAGGGAAACTTCTTTTCTGTCTTTGGATCTAAATAAATTTCTTCCTAGAAAACTTGATATTGTAAGTTTAAATGCTGCGTCACTGTTACTGAAATATGAAGTAGTTGCCCATGGCCAACCGCTCTATTGCCGAGACGAAAAAGAGCGGATAAATTTTGAGGTCTCGGTGATAAAAGGATATATTGATGAAGGACCTGTGCGTAATCTCTACAACCAGGCACTTTATAAACGCATCCTGCAAGGAGTCTAGATATGGTAAACCCTGAAATTATTAACGAGCGGTTAAGAGCAATGGAGGAAAATATTATTTTGCTCGAAGAATTGAAGTCCGTCCCTTTTGATAAGTTTCGTAGGGACCAAAAGATATTTAAACTTGCGCTATACTCTCTACAAATTTGCATACAGTCTCTTCTAGACATCTGCCACCATATCATTGTAGAAAATAATCTCCCAAGACCAGCCACTAATCAAGAGGCGATTAAAACTATTTCCGAAAATAACATTATACCTGCTGATTTTGCCAACATCATCCTGCCAATTGTAGGATTGCGTAATCTCCTCGTCCACGAATATATTAAGGTTGACCTTGATAAAATCTACCGACATCTCCAAAAGCTTGACGATTTTCGCATCTTCCAAAAACATATCATTAAATTCCTCCAAAGCGCTTAACTCTTCCCTTGTTTTACAAAGCCTTGTGTACAACAGTCCCTATTATCTAATCAGACGGAAAAGGATATTAGGAGAATAGGCTATTGGGATTTGGATATTGGGTTATTTGGATATTGGGATTTATGTCCTTTTGCTCCCCGTTTCCTTATAACCTTCTGCGATGTAGGCATATATTTTATTCCTAATCTCCCGGTCCCCTAATCCCCAAACCCCAATACCCTAATATCCCAATCACCTATAATTAGAAATTCGTGCCGAAGAAGAGGGCGCTGCCGTGAATTAAATTACTGGCCATGACCCGTCCATTTCTTTCCATTCCCTTATGAATGAC
>JADHVZ010000039.1 GCA_016783745.1 Candidatus Omnitrophota bacterium
TGTTAGAAATAATAAATAATAAAATGGAGGCAACATGAAGGTTTTATTAATAGTCACAATAATATTCACAAGCTCAATATGTTATGCTTTAGATGATTATCCTCCAACAAAAAGCATTAAAAAAATTATTGAAACCCCCTTGCAAAAAACTATCTTGCCTTTTCCCTCTTATTGTAGTATTGTATTAAAGCAAAATTTGTTTTATAAAAATAAACAGCACTTTGGGTATTCCTCTGGTGAGGGCTACCACACTTCGCTTGGGTGGACTTGAACAGAGTTCCGCGCCGAGCGAGTAGCGAGGAAAAGCGCATGCTTCGAAGTAACACCCGAGATAGCGGCAGCGGAGCGGTTGGCCGACCCGGAGCATCCCGGCGAGCGAGCGTGGTACAAAAAAAGAGGCGAAGCGAGCCGAGCGTAGGGCGCCAAGTCCCACCCCTGCTACCAAATTTTCCTTTCTAAGGCAACCATGATCCGATCACAATTCGAAGATACAATAAAAAAGTACTCTCTCATCAAAAAAGGTGACAGGGTCCTGGCTTGCGTATCGGGCGGCCCGGACTCGATGGCTATGCTCGACCTTCTTTCGGGCCTGAAGCGAAGCCGCGGGATGGGGCTGGCTGTCGCTCATCTTGATCACATGATCCGCGGAAGAAGATCGAAAGCCGACGCGGTCTTTGTGAAGAAGGCCTCCGCAAAAGCCGGCATCCCGTTTTACACCGAACGCATTTCCGTGAAGGAATTCGCGAAAAAAACAGGGCTGTCAACGGAAGAGGCCGCGCGCGAAGCGCGTTACGCTTTTTATCAGAGGGCCGCGGCGCATACGGGCGCTGACAAAATTGCGACCGGCCATAACATGGACGACCAGGCCGAGACCGTGCTGATGAGGCTGATCAAAGGCGCCGGGTCACGGGGGCTATCGGGCATTCCGTACAAGAGGGCTCTCGGAGCGCGCACGGTAATACGGCCTCTACTTGATATCAGGCGCTCGGATATTGAGCAATATCTCAAAGACCGCAAGATACCGTCGAGGAATGACCTGACCAACCTGAAAACAGCATATCTAAGGAATAAAATAAGGCACGTGCTTTTACCTGCCCTGGAAAAGGAATTCAATCCCGGGATAAAGGAAGTCCTGAACTTTACCGCAAAGTCGCTAAGCGGCGAGTTTGATTACATAAATAATATCGCGCTCGCGAAGTACCGATCATTGATAAAGAAGAGCGGCTCCTCCATATGGATCAGCATTAAGCGCTTATCGCGCCAGCACATCGCACTCAGGCGCCTTATCGTGAGGCATATCATAGACGAGATAAAAGGCGACCTCCGGAAAATATCATTCAAACACTGGCAAGGCGTGGAATCGATCCTATCCGGCGAAGGAAAACCGGCCCTCGATCTGCCGGGCGGCATAAAGTGCTCAAAGAGCGGAGGGGATATCGTCTTTTCAAAGACGGGCCGCAAAAAACAAGGCTCGAGAAGATTGAGAAATGCCCTATGGCTTGATATCCCCGGCACCCTTGAGATACCGGAGCTGGGACTGGAGATAGAGTCTGAGATAGTAGGGCGGATGCCCAGATTCAAAAAAAATAAAAGACGGAAGAACTGTGAATATATAAACGGCGATATCATAGAGGCGCCTCTCAAGCTCAGGACATGGAAAAGCGGCGACAGGATGCGGCCGTTAGGCATGAAGGATTCAAAGAAACTGCACGATATATTCATAGATGACAAAGTGCCGAAAGCGATGAGAGACAGGATCCCGCTGGTATTATCGAAAAAAAGGATTCTCTGGGCGGTCGGACACAGGATCTCCGAGGATTGCAGGATAAACGGGAACGTGAATGAGATCGTAAAACTTTCGGTAAAAAAAATCAAGAAAATAATATCTTGATTCAATGCGTTGATTTTGTTATAATGAGAACCTAATAAATAAAGGACAAGAAAATATGGTGAAAGTCCCGAAACCGGTCGACAAGAAAAAAGATATCCAGAAGAAGAACGGAAAAAATATTTTTATATGGCTTCTCATCCTACTTGCGGCGGTCTATATTTTGAGATTAGGCACTCTTAACCTTGAAGGGCCCGTGACTGAACTGGCGTACGGAGACTTTTACCGGTCAATCGCGGACGGCAGGGTCAGCTCCGCCGTACTGAAGGAGGATACCGTCGATGGCAGGCTATCGGACGGAGAGAGATTCACTGTAAATATACCGGAAGGCGACCCCGAACTCATTCAGGTGCTTAGAAGTAACGTGCCTGACTTCAAGATAGTTCCCCCTAAAACTTTTTTATTGAATGTCTTTTACTCATTTGTCCCCACAATACTTTTTATAGGGCTTTTATGGTTCCTTTTTTACAGGGGGGCTTCACAGGGCGGGGGGAAGCTGCTGTCCTTTGGAAAGTCGCGCGCGAAGCTGATGCCGGAAGGAAAGATGCAGGTGACATTTGAAGAAGTCGCCGGGGTGGATGAGGCAAAGGAAGAACTGAAGGAGGTAATTGAATTCCTTCAAGACCCTAAGAAGTTCCAGCGTCTGGGGGGAAAGATGCCAAAAGGCGTCCTTCTGATAGGCCCTCCCGGATGCGGAAAAACTCTTCTGGCTAAGGCAGTCTCCGGAGAAGCCGGCGTACCGTTCTTCAGCATCTCAGGCTCAGATTTTGTTGAGATGTTCGTCGGAGTCGGAGCCAGCAGGGTCAGGGACCTTTTTGAGCAGGCAAAGCGTACGGCAAAACAGACTCAAAAAGGCGCCATAGTGTTTATTGATGAGATCGACGCTGTCGGCAGGCAGAGATTTGCCGGAATAGGCGGCGGGCATGACGAGCGCGAGCAGACGTTGAACGCCCTGCTTGTCGAGATGGACGGTTTTGATACCCAGGAAGGCGTCATACTGACAGCTGCGACAAACAGGCCGGACGTTCTTGACCCGGCATTACTGCGTCCGGGGAGATTCGACAGGATCATAGTAGTAGACCGTCCTGACATAGTCGGCAGGGAAGCCATTCTTAAAGTCCACGCAAAAGATGTAAAACTCGACAAGGATGTCGATCTCAATAAAATAGCGCAGCAGACTCCGGGTTTTTCCGGAGCGGACCTGGCTAACCTGATAAATGAAGCCGCTCTTCTGGCGGCCAGAAAAGATAAGAAATCCGTCATGATGGAGGATTTGCAGGAAGCGACTGAAAGGATCATAGCGGGCCCGGAAAAAAAATCCAGAGTCATAAACAAGGATGAGAAGGCGCGGATCGCTCACCACGAAGCAGGCCACGCGGTATTATCCCTTCTGATACCGGAGGCGGACCCGATGCATAAAGTCACTATATTGCCGCGAGGCATGGCCCTGGGGTATACCATGACTCCTCCGACCGAAGACAGGCATATCTATACAAAAAAGAAGCTTATGTCTAAGATCATCGTCGCGCTTGGGGGCAGGGTAAGCGAAGAGCTCGTCTTCGATGAGGTAAGCAGCGGAGCTCACGAAGACCTGAAAACCGTGACCGAAACCGCCAGGACGATGGTCACGCGGTTCGGCATGAGCGATAAGCTTGGGCATCTTGTGTTCGGAAAACCTCATGAAAACATCTTTCTCGGAAGAGACCTGGGAGAAGAGAGGGACTACAGCAATGAGACCGCCAGGATCATAGATGAAGAAGTCAAAAAATTAGTTGACGAATGTTACGATATTGCCAAAAAAGTATTGACTGAGAGCCGGGAGGAGCTGGACCTTCTGGCCGCGAGACTTCTTGAAAAAGAGGTGGTCCACGACGTTGAGGCCAAAGAGATCCTTAAGCTCGAAACCGGCAAGAATGATACTGCAGGCACTAAAAAGTCACAGCGAAAAAAGGTAACCGCGAGCGATGGAAACGGTAAGCAGGGCCGGAGCGCTTGACATAAGCTGGGACGGATATGAGTTAGCTCTTTCAAAAAGAACGCATATAATGGGCATACTTAACAGGACGCCCGATTCATTCAGCGACGGCGGATCATATATGAATGAGGATGATGCTATAAACCGTATCATCGAAATGGTGTCTTCCGGCGCGGATATAATAGATATCGGGGGGGAATCCACGAGGCCGGGATCAAGTGGCATATCGGCGGCCGAGGAGCTGGACAGGACTATTCCGGTAATAAAAAAAGCGTCCTTAAAGATAAGCATACCCATATCCATTGATACATCTAAATCCGAAGTTGCTTTAGAGGCGCTCGGAAACGGCGCTTCGATCATCAATGATGTGACCGGGCTCAGGGGAGACCCGCGAATGGCGGAAGTAGCCGCCAGCTTTGGAGTACCGGTTGTTCTCATGCATATGCGCGGAACCCCTCAGACCATGCAAGGGAATCCGGAGTATGATTCGCTTTTAGGTGAGATACTTAAAGGCCTTGAAGGTTCCATAGAAATAGCAAAACGCGCCGGAGTGGATGAGGGTAAGATAATAATAGATCCGGGCATCGGTTTCGGCAAGACAGTAGAACATAATTTAAAGATAATAAATAACCTCGCGTATTTTACAGCGCTAAAAAGGCCGATTTTGATAGGGGTATCGAGAAAATCATTTATCGCTAAAACGCTCGAGAAAAATAATCCGAACAAAGAAAAGACGGGATCGTCCGGTATGCTGGCAGGGACCATATCTTCGTGCGCTTTATGCGTTTCGAATGGGGCAAACATATTACGCGTGCACAACGTTGAGGAGATATCCCAGGCAGCGAAAATAGCCGACGCCATAACGAGGAGCTGATATGCCTCTGGCTTTAGAGCTTTCTAATATCTGGAAAATAGTATCAGAGATAATCATTCTCTGGTTTATCTACTACATGGTACTGCTGTTCATCCGTGGAAGCCGGACCGTGCAGGTCATAAAAGGTTTGATAATAATACTGTTGGTGCTCGTATTGACCCAGCAGTTCGGTCTTACGACCATCAACTGGATCATCACAAAGATCTTTCCCATATCAGTCCTCGCCTTCCTTATTATATTTCAGCCTGAACTGAGGAGAGGGCTTGCCAGGCTCGGCCAGTTCGGCGCCATGCTGAAAGAGGAAAAGGTGATAGACGAGATCGTAAAATCCACAAGCATCCTTTCAAAAAAGAAGATCGGCGCGATCATCGCGATCGAGAGGGAGATAGGGCTGCGGCCGTACATTGAAAGCGGTGTAGTGATCGACAGTAAAGTCACCAGCGAGTTGATAAATACGATATTCATGCCTAACACCCCTTTACACGACGGCGGGATCATCATCCAGGGCGCATCGATCGTAGCGGCCGGTTGCCTGTTTCCGCTTTCACATGACCAGAGGCTGAGCAAGACCATGGGAACAAGGCACAGGGCTGCCATGGGCCTGACCGAAGAAACCGATGCCGTTGTAGTCGTCATATCCGAGGAGACAGGCGCCATATCAGTGTCGATCGCGGGCAAGCTTACCCGTGACCTGGACAAGGAGACGCTGTCAAAGATATTAAATAATCTTTTCAATATGCAGAAACACAGGAAAAGCATTTTTGATTTTCTGGGGAGAAAGGCAAGTGAAAGCTAATAAATTGGTCATAAATAACCTGGGGCTAAAGATACTTTCTCTTATTCTTGCGATAGGTACTTGGTTCTACATAAACATGGAGCTGACCAATGTCAAGATCGAAGAGGAAAAGGCGATATTCAGTATGCTCCATTATGATGTAGTCTCTAAGAAGCTTCCGATTCAGCTGACAATAGTGGGAAAGGTGCGCTCCGGGTATAAAGTGGATACAGAAGGCATAACTATAGATCCTGAGATCTGCGCGGTGATAGGGCCTAAGAACATGCTCGAAAACGTTGAGATAGCGCGTACTATTCCCGTGGATATAAGTGAGTATACGCAGAACATAACCAAAGATCTGGCGTTAGCCCCTATAGCCAAGGGCATGGAACTAAAAAATTATTTCGTAAAAGTCTTTATCCCCATCCTAAAAGAAGCGGGGAAAGACATAAATAATAAGTAAGGCCATAGACATCCGAGATGATGCTGGGAGTTAATATAGATCATGTCGCAACGTTGCGCCAGGCAAGGCGAGGCTCCATGCCGGACCCGGTGGCGGCGGCAGTGATATGCGAAAAAGCGGGCTGCGATTCTATTGTAGCCCACCTGAGAGAAGACCGGAGACATATCAATGACGATGACGTGCGCAGGTTGCGGAAGACCATTAAGACCCGCCTGAACCTTGAGATGTCTACAAGTGAAGATATAATAAAGGCGGCTATAAAGATAAGGCCGGACCAGGCTACCCTCGTGCCGGAGAACAGAGATGAAGTAACGACCGAAGGCGGCCTGGATGTTCTTTCGAATATGGATAGGATCTCTGACGCGATCGACAGGCTGCAGTCAAAGGATATTAAGGTAAGTCTTTTTATAGACCCCGAAAGTGATCAGGTCGAGGCATCTAAAAAAGCCGGAGCCGGAATAATAGAGATACATACGGGTAAATACGCGAATGCGCGCGAGGCCGAAGACATAGAAAAAGAGTTATCCGCCATTGCAATAGCTGCAGATATAGGGCTGGGCGCGGGCCTTGTAGTAAACGCAGGCCACGGCTTAGACTACAAAAACGTGAAGGGGATCACAAGTATCAAAGGTATAGAAGAACTTAACATCGGGCATTCCATAATAGCATACTCCGTATTCGCGGGAATTGAAAACGCCGTAAAAGAGATGTTGGCACTCGCGCGATAGAGCATCTTATGGCAAAGGTATTGAAAAAAAGAAAAAAGGGCACGCACAAAGGCGATTACGGACATGTGCTTGTAGTAGCCGGTTCAACGGGTATGACGGGAGCAGCGTATCTTACCAGTGAAGCGGCACTTTTTATGGGCAGCGGCCTGGTGACATGCGCGATACCGAAAAGCCTGAATGAGATAATGGAGAAAAAGCTTACCGAGGTGATGACGCTGCCCGTCGAAGACAGGGGAAGGGGTTATTTTTCTTTGGCCTCGCGCTCCAGGATAAAGGATTTTTCAAAGAAAACGGACGTGGCCGCGATAGGCCCGGGGCTGTCACAGAGGCCGGATGTTAAAAAACTTGTAAGGGATCTGGTGCTGGATCTCGATGTTCCGATCGTGCTGGACGCGGACGGGATCAACTGTATAGCCGATCGGGCAGACATACTTAAAAAAGTGAAGAGGCACATCGTCATAACACCGCATCCGGGAGAGATGTCCCGCCTGACAAAGAAAAGGGTGGACAAAATACAAAAAAATCGTAAAATAATCGCTGATGAAGTAGCGCGTAAATACGGCGTTACGGTAGTCCTTAAAGGTAATAACACGATAGTATCATCTCCCGGTAAAAAGACATATGTTAATAAGACAGGTAATCCAGGGATGGCTTCTGCCGGAACCGGAGATGTTCTGACGGGGATGATAGCAAGCTTGATCGGCCAGGGATACGCCCCTCACGAAGCAGCTAAGATGGGCGTTTATCTGCACGGGCTCGCGGGTGACATAGCCGCGAAGAAGCGGTCAGAAGCAAGCCTGCGCGCAAGAGACGTTCTGGAAAATATTCACGAGGCTATAAGAAAATAACGTACTTTGACAGATTTGCCGGGGTAGCTCAACGGTAGAGCAGGGGTTTTGTAAACCTCAGGCTGGTGGTTCGAGTCCACTCTCCGGCTCCAAATTCTACGAAGTAGAATTTGGTCCTAAAGCCCCGTTAAGAAATTCGACGAGCAGAAGAATTTTAGGGGCGGAAGGACCTCAAATATATGGGCAGGTACCAAAGTAGCCAAATGGGGCGGGCTGTAAACCCGTTGGCGTGAGCCTTCGAAGGTGCAAATCCTTCCCTGCCCACCAGCTATATCGTTCGGGCTCCGGGGCAAAAGTCGGGCATTCCACATATGTTACATGTGCTCTCGAATTGTTTGTTATTTCTCGAGAGGCGCTTATAATTCGTTTATCGTATATCGTTGATCGTTTATCGTTTTTGTTGATGACCATCACAGGATTTGTACGATTGACGATAAACGATAGACGATTAACGATATGCGAACAACCAGAGAGCTGTAACGTTACATTTCATTTTTCAAAAAGATCCCGCGGGAGTAGTTCAGTGGTAGAACACTAGCCTTCCAAGCTGGTTGCGAGGGTTCGATTCCCTTCTCCCGCTCCAAATCTTACCACGATGAGCGGCCGCTGGAATCGACCGCATAATACGAAGTGCCCGAAGGGCCGAGGGTTCGATTCCCTTCTCCCGCTCCAAATCTTACCACGATGAGCGGCCGCTGGAATCGACCGCATAATACGAAGTGCCCGAAGGGCCGAGGGTTCTTGAGCAGTGCGCGAACGCGCGCTGCGAAATCCCGCCACACGAAGTGTGGCAGGAGATTCCCTTCTTCAATGAAACCATAACTTACGGAGCTGGTTCAAAATAAGATGCGACGTAAGTTATATGGTCGAATTAATCCCGCTCCAAATCTTACCACAGTAATTAGGCTCCGTCCCTAATTAAAAAGCATCTCTAAGCAGAGGTGTGTCCCCTTTTGACACGTCCCCTAGTGACACGTCCCTTTTTTGGTAACAAAAAAACCTAAAATCACCCAAAATCATAAATTCAAAAAAAACGAAAAAAAAGTCAAAATACCCTTGACAAAGAGCACTTATATGATATAATTAGCGCTCCGTGTAAAACAACCGTGGTACAACCAAATCATAACGCGAGCATTATCAAGGCGTTATCTTTTTTTAACCTGAAAACGTAGAGCATTATCAAAGTGAATTACCCGGACAATATAGTAGAGACAATAGCGGCTGAGTATAAATCAGGTAAATCTGCGCGTGAAGTGGGAGAGGCCTTGAGTATCTCCTGGAGAAAAGTGATCTACCTGATGAACAAGCACGGTATTTCCAGGCGCACACGAAGCGACGCTATATACTTACAGCATAATAAGCAAATAGCGCCATATAAAATTAAGATACATCTAATGCCGGATGAGGAAAAATTAAAGGGTCTGGCACTTGGATTATTATGGGCTGACGGCTACAAGGGAAATCCTTATACGCTGCGAGCCCATTCTTCGGATCCGCAGATCATTAACATACTGATAAGCTTTTTAACTCTCATATGCGGCGTTCCGAGAGAGAAGATCAGGATATCGCTTTCGACTTCTGATGGTTTGGATGTGAGGGAAATGGAAAATTTCTGGAGCGAAAAATCCAGTATACCTCTTTCCCAATTCTATAAGACAACAGTCTTTGCCAACAGAGGAAAAAATAACCATGACAGGCGCCCAAGGGCAGAGAATGGCGTTGCGACTTTGCATATACACAACGTAAAATTGGTCAAGATATTACACACATGGATCAACCAATATGCCCTTGTAGCTCAGACGGTAGAGCACATGCATGGTAAGCATGAGGTCATCGGTTCGATTCCGATCGAGGGCTCCATTGCAACTGTAGAAGTTTGATATATAAACGAAGGGGGGATTATGGCAAAGGAAAAATTCGCACGGACAAAACCGCACGTCAATGTAGGCACTATCGGCCACATCGACCACGGGAAGACATGCCTGACAAGCGCGATCACCTATGTATTAGCCAAAAAAGGCCAGGCAATAGCAAAGACATACGAAGAAATAGCAAAAGGCGGAGCGGTAAGGGATAAGGGCAAGATCCTGACCATCGCGGTAGCTCACGTAGAATATGAGTCAGAGAAGCGCCATTACGCCCACATAGACTGCCCCGGACACGCAGAT
>JADHVZ010000022.1 GCA_016783745.1 Candidatus Omnitrophota bacterium
TTCCGAATCTCCCCCTGGCAAGCGTGGAGCTGATGCAGCCGGACGGGTGCGGTTACCTTGATATGGGTAGAAATCTCTTCTCCGGAAAAGGCGCTGTCATCTCGTATAACCTTAACCAGTACTGGCCCGGGAAATACCACCCTTTTCTTCCTTATATGCAGCCTGTCTACGGGGTCATAGCCGGTCTTATCTGGCTGCTTTTCGGACTGAAGACGGTGATCGGCTTCAACATAGCGCTGCATGCCGTCAACTGCGTTTTACTATACCTGATACTCAGGATTTTTTCAGATAGAACTACAAGTCTTTTAATCGCGCTGTTCATGGGGTTTTCAAAAAATCTCATTTTTCCGGCAATGGCGCCGCTTACCGAGCCGCTGCATCTTTTGTTTTTATTGAGCGCAATCCTGATATATCTTAAATATAGAAATGCGAATTTCTGGGTAGGCGCCATACTGGCTTTAAGCTGCCTGGTCAAGGCAAGCAGTTTTTACAGCATTTTTGCTTTTGCCGTAAGCGTTATTATCCTTAAAGGGTTTTCTAAGGAATCTTTCAGGGGCTTGGTCCGGCTGGCCATAGGTTTCTTAGCGGTTTTTCTTACCTATGAGCTTTTTTGTTATATTAAATATGGAGCCTTTTATCCGCAATATTTAGCGGCTGCTAAGACCTACAAAAACGCGGAGACGTTCGCAGGCGCGTTTTACAGAGACAATGCCCCTGTTTTAAATATGCCTTCAGTAAGGCTCGGAATGAACTCAATACGTGCCAATATTCACGGTAATTTTACCGGATTTATAAAGAGTTTCGGCGCTGTTAAGTATGCTATGCTGCCGGCACCACTCTTCTTTATTTATGAACTGATCAAGAAACGGTCTTCCCTTGTGATCATTTTCTTTGTTCAGGGATTTTGCTTATTATTCGGTTATACGCTGTTGCATTCCTGGTCGCCCATATATGAGTTTGACCGTTTTTCTGTTATTTCTCTTATCACGCTGGGCAGCGTGGGTTTTTTGTCGCTGAAAGAAATAATTAATAGCGCTTTTTCCAGGATGGAAAAGAGAGCTGTTCTATCTGCGGCGGTGTTTGCCGTGATATTTTTTGCATTTTTTTATTTTCAGGTAAGATCCTACCTGTCATTCAGAAGCTTTGCGATTGAAGTGTTCTTTCAGAATAAAAAGGCCTATAGAGAAAACAGGGATGGGATGTATGAGTGGATAAGGAAAAATACCGAAACGGATGCACTGATAGCGTCCCAGTATCTGGCGGATGCCTTTCTCTTTGACAGGCCGTTTGTATCTTTGCCTCCGGGCGAAACTTTGATCGAAAAGAATCTTATCGATTTTCTTGATGTATATAAGCCTGATCATGTGCTTACATATGATAACAATCTGGCAAATTATTTAAAAGGCAAAGGATTTAGCCTCATAAAACAACAGGGCACTATGATACTACTTGAAAATCATGGATTATAGTGCTAAAATTTTCTAAAAAGGGGTAAACAGACATGATAAATTGGCGCATAGTCAAGATGCATTTTATAAATCACTGGGTAAAGATATTGATCATCTCGATAGCGATATTGCTTGTGGCCGTCACGATCTACGCCCTATCCACGCTTGAAAGTTTCCACCGTCAGATAATGATAGTCCAGATGCCCGTAAGCATCCTTATAGCGGGGATCCACGCGACTATATTCATTTTTATGTATTTGACATTTTTGAGGGGCGGGTTCGCGAAGCTTGATAAAGCGCCTATCAAAGGGAAGGGCGTCAATATACACTGGGATGATGTGATAGGGATCGATGAAGCAAAGCTGGAGGCATGGGAAGTCGTTCAGCTTATAAAAGACAGGCACCAGCTTCATAAGATAGGCGGAAAGATCATCCGCGGACTTTTGTTCATAGGCCCTGCCGGTTGCGGCAAGACTTATCTTGCCAAAGCAGTTGCCACGGAAGCAGGCATCCCTTTTATATCGATGAGCGGAAGTGAATTCGTGGAGGTGTTTGTCGGAGTGGGGGCGGCAAGGGTAAGAAAACTTTTTGCGCGGGCGCGTAACCTGGCCTATGGCCACGGCGGATGCATTGTTTTTTTGGATGAACTGGACGCGATAGGGAGATCGAGGACATTTTCATTCATGGGCGGCCAGGAGACTAATTCTACGCAGAACCAGCTACTGGTGGAGCTTGACGGTTTAAAGGATAAGAGCCATAACGTCATTGTAATAGGAGCTACTAACGCCGCGGAAAGCACTCTCGATTCCGCGCTTCTCAGGCCGGGCAGATTCGACCGTAAGATATATATCGACCGTCCGTCATTGGAGGGACGCGAAAAGGTATTTTCTTACTATTTGAAGACTGTAAAAAGTGACCCTAATATAGATGTAGGAAGATTGGCCCGTAAATGCGTCTATAAAACACCGGCCGATATCCAGAATATAGTGAAGGAAGCGGCGCTCATAGCAATGCGGTACGGAAAGGATACCGTGACTCATAAGGAGATCAGCGAGGCGATCGAGCGCGTCGATATGGGCATAAAGCACAAGAGGACCATGTCCGGGGGAGAGAGGAGGATGGTGGCGTCTCATGAAAGCGGGCATCTGATCGTTATGTATAGGCTCCATCCTACGGATGACGTTTTTAAGGCTTCTATCGTATCGCGCCGGGAGACTTTGGGGATAGTCTACTCTCAGCCCAGGGAAGAGTATTTTACATCTAGCCGCAATAGGATATTGGCGAATATAAAAGTATCTCTTGGCGGCTATGTGGCTGAGAAATTATGCTTCGGCGTGACTTCTGACGGAGTGGCCACGGATTTCAAACAGGCAATGAATCATGCCCATAATATGGTCTGGAAGTACGGGATGGGGCCGGAGGGGCTTTTAGGGGATTATACATCCATCCCTCCGAGCCAAATCTCTGAAACAACGAAGGATAAGCTGAATTCAGAAACTAATAAGATATTCCAGCTGTGCTACGCGGAAGTCGAAGAACTTTTAAATAAAGAATCCATCCTCCTGAACCGTTTTGTGGATGAGCTTCTAAAGAAAGAAGAGCTCGAGTATGACGAGATCGAGACTATTTTTAGGGAATACGACAAAGAGGATGTGAAAAATTTTAAAGCTTAAAAGATCCTGCCTTTATTTTTTAGTACTTTATACGGTTTTCTTCTCCTCCGGCTGCGGCAAACCCACATATCCCGCCGATCAAATAATACCGTCTGTGAAAAAACTCTGCAGAGATGAATACGGCCTCGAGGTGGAGGGCCGCATAGTCGGCACTACGCTGGGGATCTCTATTCCCATAGAGGGGCTGGTGGGTGAAGACATGAGGCTGGACAAGGATGCGGCGGACAAAATCGAAGATCTTGCGCTGTCTATAAGGCGTGTGATCTTGAGTACGGACAGGCATATCGATTTTTATATTTTATGCGCAAGAGATACAAAGATGGCAGGCGCCGAATATGTCATGACCGGTTATGCTATGGATATAAAAAGAGTCCTTCTGCGTGATTTATCCCGCAGCCAGTATATTAGCAGGCTTCAGAGGGATTTCAGGTTGAATCCCGCCATACTGGGTGAAAATAAAATAAAAGGCCTGTTTGAAGATCTGAGTAAAAACACAGATCCGGAGTCTGCGCTCGGTGAATATGCGCACTTTTCCTTATCCCCGGAAAAAGTCAGCGAGATCTTATATCCTGCTATGTTGATAGCGGAACCGTCAAGCGTCAGATATGAGATATCGGAACTTCAATATAAGGAGGTATCGCCGGATGAGGCGCTATTCTGGATAAAAGTCAAAGAATCGTATACGCCCAAACCTGAAGCTCAAAACGCCGCGTCTATATTCCCTCCCGGGTTTATTAATGAATATATTATATTGGTAAGTAGGGCGGACCGGTCGAAACCCATCGTGGATATCGTGCCAAAATATTTTCAAAGTTATAATAATATCCAGCAAAGGTTTATGGATCAGATATATGATAAGTACGAAGACGTTGCGGTAGTTGACGCGAGCGGGCTGCCTTTAAAGGAGATAAAACTAACGGATGTCCTATCTCAACAGATCGCAAGGCGCCTTAAGGCCATGCTGGAGTCAGAGGATCCGTTTAAAGGCAGTTACGAAGTTACCTCCGTAAAGGGAGGTTTTGAAGACGGCATATTCGTATTGAATTTTGATGTCCAGGGAGATGAAAAAGAGATCTTTGCCGAGGCCCTTGCTGCGGTGAGGGATGTTACTCGTGAATACTGGTTTGAGGATTTCAGGGGAGCAAAGGTTACTTCCGATTTAAGTGAAAAAAGAGTTATTTTAGACAGGGAAAACCTGCGGGCGACCGGCAAAAAGAATATAGATATAGAAAAATATCTGAGTTTTGATTAACATCAAGCGAAGAAAAAAATATTTTCCAATTTCTTCATTTTTTTGTTACAAATAGGGTAAAATGTGATATAATTTTTCTAATGATTTTTTAAATTTTTCTTCAAAGAAAGAAAAACAAGAAAAAGGAGTCTCATCGATGAAATTTAACGGAAAGATATTGATCATAGGCTGCGGTTCCGTTTCTCAATGCGCGGTCCCGCTTGTCCTTAAGCTGATAGATGTCCCGCCGCAGAATGTAACCATAATGGATTTTGTGGATAATAGAGACCGGGTTAAGGATTCACTGGAAAAGGGAGTAACGTATGTATCAGACAGGGTGACGATAGACAATTTTACGACACTGTTGAGCAAATACGTTTCTTCGGGTGACTTGATAATAGATCTTGCGTGGAACATAGACTGCATGGCCATGGTCCAATGGTGCCGCTTAAATAACATTTTATATGTGAATACGTCCGTGGAAGAATGGAACCCGTATAAGGATCATGAAAGGAACAACCCGACAAAATACACACTATATGCCCGGCACATGGAACTGCGCAGGATGATAAAGGCATGGGGCGGCAATAGCGGTACTACGGCTATTGCCGATCATGGAGCGAATCCGGGACTTGTTTCGCACTTCACGAAGCATGCCCTTATCGGGATCGCGAATAAGATCCTTCAAGAGAAGCCCGGCGACCCCAGGAAAAAGGGCCTTGAAAAAGCCCTGCAGGATAAGAATTTCGCGAAGCTGGCTCAGCTTGAAGGCGTCAAGACTATCCATATCAGTGAGCGTGATACACAGATCACTGATAAGCCTAAACGGGAGAATGAATTTGTCAATACCTGGAGCATCGAAGGTTTCTTCGAAGAAGGTGTCGCCCCGGCTGAGCTTGGCTGGGGAACGCACGAGTATTATATTCCCAAAAACGCGTTTTTTCATGAGATAGGCCCTAAAAACCAGATATGTCTGTCTTCCATCGGAATGAGAACTTGGGTGCGCTCCTGGGTCCCGTGCGGAGAGATCACGGGGATGGTCATACGGCACGGTGAAGCGTTCAGCATCTCTGACCGTCTTACCGTCTGGGAAGGCGAGAAGGCCGTATACAGGCCGACCGTTCACTATGCCTATTGCCCGTCAAATGTGGCTATTAATTCTTTACGTGAACTGGAGATGAGACAATTTGATCTGCAGAAGAAGCAGAGGATCATGGCCGATGAGATCATTGACGGACGCGATGAATTGGGAGTCCTTCTGATGGGGCATGATTTTAATTCATGGTGGTGCGGAAGCATCCTTGATATTCACGAAGCCCGCAGGCTGGTTCCTCATCAGCAGGCGACTACGCTTCAGGTAGCGGTCTCAGTAGTGGCTGCCGCCAAATGGATGATCGAAAATCCGAAGAGAGGTTTTCTGCTGCCGGATGATATAGACCACGAATTTATTTTAAAGACCTCTATGCCTTATATAAAGCCGTTCATATCAGAAGCGGTTGATTGGACACCCCTGAAAAACCTGAATACGAAGTTCACTAAATTTGATATCTCCAGGCCTAAAGAAGAGGATGTCTGGCAGTTTACGACGTTCCTGGTCAATCAAAAGGAAAGGCTAAACGTATATGACGCCCGTACAAAGCAGCCTGACGCTAAAGCCGTCGAAGCACCAAAAGTCTAAGCAGGCGGCAAACGGCATCGAAAACAACATTATTCACGGGGTTGAAAGCCTTATAAGGGCGATGCTGAAGAAGCACCGCACGCCTTTCATGCTGATCAAGCGGTCTGTTCTTGAAAAGCAGTATAAGCGGTTCCGTAAATGCCTTCCCCAGGTTGCGCCGTACTACGCTATTAAAGCTAACCCCGATCAGGGAGTTATCAAGACTTTTATCAATCTTGGAGCCAGTTTCGACGTTGCAAGCGGCGCTGAGATGAAATATGTATTATCTCTGGGCGCTTCGCCGTCAAAGATCATATTCGCCAACACGATCAAATCTCCGGAAGATATAGTATTTGCCAGAAGGCGGAAGGTGAGGCTGATGACCTTTGACAATGAGCCGGAACTTTATAAGCTTTCGAAGGATTATCCCGGGGCGCATGTGCTGGTGCGTATAAAGGTAGCTAATTCCGGCAGCGTGGTGGAGCTTTCCCTTAAATTCGGAGCTGATGCGGAACACGCATTCTTTTTACTGCGTAAAGCAAAGGCGTTAGGCATGGTGCCGATGGGAGTCAGTTTTCATGTGGGCTCTCAGGCTACAAACGTTGAAAACTATCTTCAGGCGCTTGAGATATCAGCCGGCATCTTTAACGAAGCGAAAGAGAGCGGACTCCCGCTTAAAATCCTGGATATAGGGGGCGGATTCCCGATCCAGCATTTTGACAATGAAGTAGGAATAAACTTTGAACGGATGGCCGGCCAGATACGGCAGCAGCTAAAAACACTATTTGACAATAATGTAAAATTTATAGCGGAGCCGGGCCGTTTTTTAGTCGGACCTGCGGGGATTCTGGTGACACAGGTAATGGGAAGGACCTTCCGCAATAACAAGAACTATTACTACCTTAACGACGGTATATACGCCGATTTCTCGGGCATGGTATTCGACCATTGCCGTTACGAATTCAAGACCTTAAGGCGCGGCCAGAAGTTTTTAAGCACGCTGGCGGGCCCCACGTGTGATTCATTCGACACACTTTCCTCGAACGAGGAGATCCCCGAGCTCTATGTTGGGGATGTGGTCTACGTGAAGAATATCGGTGCCTACTCCTGCGCAAGCGCCGTCGCCAATTTCAACGGCTTCCCTCCCGCAAAGATCGTAATGGTGTGATGTAATACCGTTACCCCCCTATAAGCAATGTTGATAGCCCCTCTGCTCAACAAAAATTTTATCCGTCTTCGGCGAGATCTCGCCGAGAACTAACGGTCTCGGCGGAGAAACCGATTTTTTGCTTGCGACCGAGGACGAAATGTCCGAGGAAGTGCCGAACTCAACTGAGTTCGGCCTCGAGGCTAAATTTTTGATTCGCTCGGGGCATATCAACATTGCTTTTAACCAAACTCGAATATATCATGCTCCTCTCGAATTGTTTGTTTATTGAGCAGAGCGTCAAAAACCTCGAGCGAGATAAATGTGTAGTGGAAGTTCGGGCACTTGACTCAAAACCATAGCGGAGGATTTGGAAACAAAACTTGGGAGTGAGGCCGAGGGAAACCGGAACTGACCCCGCACTAACAACGCTGGGAATTCCGGAGGGTTCCCCGGTCGAACGACCTTAGTTTTGTCCAAATCCGGAGCGTGTTTTGAGGCAATGACCGAACTTCCACGATGTATTTGAGGAAGGGAAAGTGTGAGAAGGGGTGGGTCGTTATCTAGTGTGGTGTGTCCCCTTTTGACACGTCCCCTTTTGACACGTCCCCAAGTGACACGTCCCCTAATTTCGAGCAGAAAAAAAATTGCCCTGAGATATTGACATATTTATGAACTTCAGATATACTTTTACGTGGGATAGGAACAGAATCTCAGGCCGCAAGGCATAACAGGATTCGCCTTGTGGTTTTTTTTACAACCGTTCGTCAGCTTTTATAGGAGGAACGATGGAAACAGGAAAGGTTAAGTGGTTCAGTAAGCAAAAAGGTTACGGATTTATCACCCTTGCTTCGGGCAGCGATGTATTCGTTCATCACAGCGTTATAGAAGGTGACGGTTTCAAGACGCTGGAAGAAGGCCAGGAAGTGGAACTAGAGGTCCAGGACGGGCCTAAAGGCAAACAAGCCGCAAAAGTACTCAAAAAGTAACAAAATATATATTACTTAAAAATACCTATAGTCCGGATAGTCAAATCAAAGAAGGGGGAGAGCATGAGGAAGGTCTTTCTGCTTTTAGCCATAGCTGTATTGCTTGTAGCCCTTTCAATCGCATCTGTTTCACTTGCGGAGCAGAATAGCACCGGAAGACTCTTGAGAGAGGGGCTTCTGGGAGCAGGTGCCGGAGCGGTCGGAGGAGCGGCATCCGGCGGCGATGGCGGCGATTTATGGAAAGGCGCGCTTGCGGGAGCTGGGGTGAATATAGTAGGAGGTGCTCTACTTGATTCAATATCCGGCGAGCAGGTCAATACCGTTAACGAAGTCGATTCTATGAACTCTCAGGGGGCGTATCAGGAGGGTTACCAGAACGGTTTTGACAGCGGTTACAAGCAAGGGTTTAAGGAAGGATATAAGTCCGGCTTAAGAGACGAATAGCGGCCGGATATTATATACACAATAGAAGAAGCGCCTGTTAAGGGGCGCTTCTTTTTTTTCTTGTTATTGTAAACTTTAAGTGGTAAAATAGTTTACAATGAATATAAAAGACCTCGACTCATTATTAAAAACTCCGCTGCCGGAGCTCATACCGCTGGCTGACCGCCTCAGAAAGGACCTGACCGGGAAGCGGCTGGAATTATGCAGTATTGTGAACGCGAAATCCGGATCATGCGGTGAAGACTGCAAATTTTGCGCTCAATCCTCAAGGCATTCCTGTGAAGTATCCACCTATCCCCTTAAAGAAAAAAGTGAGATCATAGATGCGGCGAAGAGGGCGAGTGAGATCGGTTCCGGGAGATTCGGCATCGTCACAAGCGGTAATAAATTGACTCCTGCGGAACTGGACGTGATAACCGATGCTATAGCCGAAATAAATTCGAAGGTCGGGATCCCCTTATGTGCCTCATTGGGGGCCTTAAGCGGAGACGACCTGAAAAAACTGAAGGAAGCCGGCCTTTCCAGGTATCATCACAATATAGAGACATCCCCCCGTTTTTATTCTCAAATCGTCTCAACGCACAGTTTCAAGGAGAGGGTGGACACGATCCATGCTGCCAAGAGCGTGGGCCTCGAACTTTGCAGCGGCGGGATACTGGGGATGGGAGAGACCTGGCAGGATAGGATCGATATGGCGTTGCTTCTTAAGGAGCTTAACGTGGATTCGATCCCCATAAATCTGCTGGTCCCCATCAAGGGTACGGCGCTTGGATCTATTGATCCTATATCATGCGCCGATGCCGTAAGATCCATATGTATATTCAGGATCATATTGAAGGATAAGACTATCAAGATCGCGGCAGGCAGGGAGAGTGTATTAAAGGATTTTCAGGCTTTAGGTTTTATGGCCGGAGCTAACGGGATGCTCATCGACGGATATCTGACCGTCGGGGGAAGGGGCGTGGAAGAGGACCGTAAGCTCGCGGAGGAAATCGAAAAATTATGGGAAGAATAGAGAAATTCTTGAGTGAAAGAGAAGAGAGAGGACTTTTAAGGACTCTCGAGCCGGCGGATTCCAGGCATGACGGCAAGATCCGGTTTGAAGACGAAGAGTTTATCGATTTTTCCTCTAATGATTACCTGGGGCTTTCAGGCCATCCAAAAGTAAAAAATGCTTCTAAAAAGGCAATAGATGAATTTGGAGCGAGCGCGTCGGCATCACGGCTTTTAAGCGGTGATCTATCGCTCTGCCATAGATTAGAGGAAGCCACGGCTGAATTTAAAGGTAAGGAAAGCTCTTTAGTCTATAATTCCGGATACCAGGCTAACGTAGGCATAATAAGCGCGCTCTGCAAAAAGGGCGACGCTATTTTTTTGGATGAGTTGAGCCATGCCAGCATAATAGACGGTATGCTGCTTTCAGGGGCGAGATTTTTCACCTTCAGGCATAATGATCCGGGCCATTTACTGTCGCTTTTAAAAAAAGAGAGGCCAAGGTTTAAAGAAGCGCTGATAATCACGGAGACCATTTTTAGTATGGACGGTGACAGGTGTCCGCTTAGGGAAATAATAGGCCTGAAAGAGAGTTATGATTGCAGATTGCTGGTAGATGAGGCCCACGCGACCGGTATATTCGGGAAAAACGGAAGCGGTGTGGCGGAAGAAGAGGGTTTAGCGGAAAAGGTGGATATGATAATGGGTACCTTCAGCAAGGCCCTGGGAAGCTTTGGTTCGTATGTGGCCACAACAGGCAGGATAAAGGATTATCTGATAAATTCATCAAGAAGCTTCATATATTCTACGGCTCTGCCGCCTTCAGTGATAGCGGCCAATTTAGCCGCCCTGGGTCTGATCAAAGAAGAGCCGTGGCGCAGAAGCGAGCTTCTGAAGAATAGCGATTATCTGCGCGGGGAATTATCGAAAAGTGGATTTACCGTCAAGGGCTCATCTCAGATCATCCCGATCATCCTGGGTGAAAGCCGAGCGGCAGCCGATATGAGCCGATGCCTTAAAGAAAAGGGGTATCGGGCGCTTCCGATAAGGCCTCCGACAGTCGCTATGGGAGAATCAAGATTACGGCTTTCTTTGACGTATTACCACAAAAAAGAGGTGCTGGAGAAGTTTGTACATGACATACAGGTATGTAGATAGAGGTTATAAGGATACGATAGCGCTTATTCCCGGATGGGCCGGCGACTACCGTATCTTTGCGATGCTGGATCTAAAGTCAAATTATTTATTACCGGTAGAGTTCTCGCCTTTCAGCTTTGAAAAAGACATCCTGCGCGCATTAAAAGAAAATAACTTAGACAGGATCTCTTTGCTGGGGCATTCCATGGGGGCCTTCATGGCCTCAAAGTTTGCCGGAAAATTCCGGAGTATGATCCACCGGCTTATCCTGGTCAGCGTCAGAAAGAAGTATCCTGCCGCGGGCCTTGAGGAGATACGAAAGCGCCTCAATAAAAGCAAAAGAGGTTATCTGTATAAATTTTACAATGAATGCTTCTCGGATAGCGGGGAGATGGCCTGGTTCAGAGAAAATCTTCTTAAAAAATACTGTAGTGAATTCGATCTGTCTTATTTGTTGAACTCCCTGGATTATCTGGAAGGCGCGGAAATAGACCCGCTTGACCTGAAAGACATAAAGGGATTGAGCATAATACACGGAGAACAGGATAAAATAGCTCCAGTAAACGAGGCTGCGGAAATAGGAAGGCATATACCCGGCGATTGTTTTACACATATTAAAGATGCAGGGCATATGCCTTTTTTAAGGAAGGATTTTTCGGAATTAATATGGTAAGCAAGGAAACCATAAGTAAGAACTTCTCCAGGCATGCCCGCCACTATGACAGTTATTCACAGATCCAGGATGCATGCGGCGCGCGGCTGATTTCAAAAGCGGGGCCAGGCCCTTTTGACAAGATACTGGATATAGGCTGTGGGACAGGCAGTTATACAAAGCTCTTAAGGGAAAGGTTTCCGTTATCGAAAATAAAGGCCCTGGACATATCTTCACGTATGATCGATATGGCAATGGAGAAACTAGAGGGTGAAAGAATAGAATTCGAGACAGGAGACGGCGAAAGGATATGCCCTGGTGAGACGTATGATCTCATAAGCTCTAACGCGAGCCTTCAGTGGTTCGAGGATATAGGGCGCGCCTTAATGAGATATAAGTCCCTGCTTAATGCTGACGGCGCAGTCTTGTTTTCCGTATTCGGCCCGCGTACATTCGAGGAACTACAAAATTCGATCAAAAAAATGATGGGTAAAAGAGCATCTATGATCTGCTCCGCTTTTTTAAAAAGGCGGGATGTGGAAACTATTTTAAAACGCTTTTTTTTCGGGATTGAAATAGAGGAAAAAATATTCAAAAAAGATTTCGGATCGCTGTCAGCGCTGCTAAAGAATATAAAATATACCGGGACTTCAGGCGGGGGAATAATCGGAAAAGGTATCTGGACGCGAAAGGCTATGAACGATCTAGAAAAGATATACAGAGATATCTATAAGGGCATAATGGCCACCTACCAGATATTCTTCTGTAAGGGCATAAGACTATGAGAGGTATTTTTGTTACGGGCACGGATACGGGCGTCGGTAAATCTGTTGTCACAGGTCTCTTAGCCGGATATCTTGAGGATAAAGGCTATAGTGCCATAACCCAGAAATGGATACAGACCGGGAGCAAACGTTTTCCTTCTGACATTGATGTGCATTTAAAGTTGATGGGCAGGCGGAGAAAAGATATAAAGGACGATCTGCCTTATATGTCCAGCTATAATCTGGGATTTCCTTCATCGCCTCATTTGGCCGCGAAACTGGAGAAGAGAAGAATAAGGCCGGAAGTGATAAAAAAAAGCTGGAGGGTGCTGTCGAAGAGATTTGATTATACAATAGCCGAAGGCGTCGGGGGCGCCCTTGTCCCGTATAACGGTAAGAGGCTGGTTATTGACATAGCCGGGGAGCTCGGCCTTCCTGTATTAATAGTATGCGCTAACAAGCTGGGAGCCATCAATCATGCCGTTCTGACCGTCGAGGCGATCAGAAAAAGAAATATGAGGATCATCGGTTTAGTATTTAATCATATATCACGAACAGGGAATGATATTATCTTAAAGGATAACCCGGATGCGATAAAAAAAGTCACGGGCGAGGATATACTGGGGTCAATACCGTATTCCGGCCGTAGAAATAGTCTGTATAAAGCGTTCCGGCCTATAGGTAAAAGGATCGCGGAGAAATTATAATATGGATAAGTGGATCAAAAAAGATCTGAAATATGTATGGCATCCGTATACCCAGATGAAGGACTGCCGCGCCTTGCCTCCGGTATTGATAGAAAGAGCAAAGGGCTTTAAGCTGTATGATGCCGCGGGAAAATATTATTATGATACTATCTCAAGCTGGTGGTGTAATGTACACGGCCACAATCATCCTAAGATAAAAGAGGCGATTAAAAAGCAGGCAGACTCTCTCGAGCATGTATTATTCGCCGGTTTTACGCATAAACCTGCGATCTTACTGGCGGAGAAGCTGGTATCTATTGCTCCGGAAGGCCTGAGGAAAGTATTTTTCTCAGACAACGGATCCACCTCTGTAGAGATCGCGCTGAAACTATCATTTCAATACTGGAATAACACAGGCAAGAAAAGAAAAAAAAGATTCATATCGCTCGATCACGCCTATCACGGCGATACCATAGGCGGCATGAGCGTAAGCGGGGTGGATCTGTTTAATGAGGTATTCAGTCCGCTGTTTTTTCCTTCATATAAGGCGCCTTCACCGTACTGCTATCGATGCCCGGTAAATAAGAAAAGGTCTTCTTGCACGGTTCAGTGCATAGATCATCTGGAGAATCTGTTAAGAAATAAGCAAGATGAGATCGCCGCTCTGATACTTGAACCACTGATCCTGGCCGCGGGCGGAATGATCGTATATCCGGTCGAATATTTGAAGAAGGCCAGGAAGCTCACTAAGAAATACGGCGTGCATTTGATACTGGATGAGGTGGCGACCGGCTTCGGCAGGACCGGAAAGATGTTTGCGTCCGAATACGCCGGCGTGAGGCCCGATTTTATGTGTATATCCAAGGGGATAACAGCCGGCTATATGCCGTTAGGCGCGACATTGACTACCGATAAAGTTTATAAGGCTTTCTATTCAGACCATGAAAAGAGAAAAACCTTTTACCATGGCCATACATATACCGCGAATCCGCTTGCCTGCGCGGCGGCACTGGCAAGCCTTGATGTTTTTAAAGAGGAGGATACATTAAAAAAAGCGAATGAGCTGATCCCCGTATTTCATAAAGGGATCGAAGGCTTCAGGGGCCTTCCTTTTGCCGGTGACGTCAGGTATATAGGCATGATAGGCGCAATAGAGCTGGTAAGGAACAAAAAGACAAAAAGGCCGTTTGATCCCAGGGAGAGGATAGGGGTGAAGATCTATCGGAAAGGCCTTAAGAGAAATCTTATTTTGCGGCCTCTGGGAGATATTGTATATTTGTTCCTGCCATTAAGCGTAAAAAGGAAAGAAATTGATTATGTGCTTGGGGAGACTTATGATATAATCTCATCGGGAGGTGGTTTAAATGTTTAATCTGGGAATGGGGGAACTTCTCGTAATACTGCTGATAGTCTTACTTCTATTCGGCGCGTCAAAACTGCCGGAGATCGCCAGGGCGCTCGGTAAATCAGTTAAAGAGTTTAAAAAAGCCGGCAAGGAAATAAAGGAAGATATTAAAAGCGTAGGCGAAGATAAAAAAGATCAAAGCTGATATCCTGTTTATGTATGATAAAAAACTTACTCTAGTCGAGCATCTCGAAGAGCTTAGAGGCAGTATCATAAGATCTATTATTTCCGTAGCAATAGCCTCGACCGCGGTGTATGCCTTCGTAGACAAAATACTCCCGGGCCTGGTCAAGCCAGTCGGGAGGCTCGTATTCATAGCCCCGCAGGAAGCCTTCATCTCAAGAATAAAAATAGCTTTTTTTGCGGGTATTTTATTATCCGGCCCTTTTATACTGTTTCAGATATGGGGATTTATTTTCTCCGGCTTAAGTAAGAGTGAGAGCAAATATGTTCTTTTTTTCGCTCCGCTTTCGGTCTTATTTTTCTTTATAGGCGCTTCATTCGGTTATTTTATAATAGTTCCTATAGGCATAAAGTTCCTGCTCGGCTTCGCCAGTCAACTAATGGCGCCCATGATAACGGTAAGTAAGTATATATCTTTTGTCGGTTTGCTTACAATATGTTTCGGAATACTCTTTGAAATGCCGCTGGTAAGCCTGTTTCTCACAAAAATAGGATTGGTCACACCGGAATTCTTATCCGCCAAGAGAAAACAGTCGATCGTAATAATATTTATAGTTTCCGCCGCACTTACTCCCCCGGATATCATCACTCAGTGTTTAATGGCTATTCCGCTTATTGCCCTGTATGAAATAAGCATAATCTTTTCAAAGATGTTAAAAGGAAGCAAGGTAAGTAAATCGAAAAAATGACGGATGACGCAAAATACGAGTATTATCAAAAAGATCAGTTTGAAAAATTTGAGGGTACATGCTCCTGCTGCGGAGAATGCTGCGGTTCGACAGACGGAGATCCGTGCGCTGATCTGGCAAGGGATATGACGACGGGAAAATATTTTTGCAGGACTTACGAAGGCAGGCTGGGGCCAAGAGTGACTCTGAGCGGCAGGATGTTTGCCTGCGTTCCCATAAGAAGTATTGTGGAACAGGGGCTTTTAAGGGCTGATTGCGCCTATAATAGAATAAGCGAAAGATGACCGAGGGGCATGGGAATATACATAAAGGGTAAACTGATCGGCCGCGGCAAAGCGGCAAGGGTCTATAAGATCAGCGAGGATCCTCATCACTTCGCGAGGAAGGAATTTTCCCCCATAGATCCGGTTGTGATATGGAACTGGTTTTTCTACCACTCCCCGCATCCATTAAAAACAGAGGCGGGGCATAAATACGCTTTCTGGAAGAGAAAGGTGGCGCACAAGTTATGTAAATATTTAGGCAGTGAAGTGTATATACCGGATGCCCTGGAGTTATGCCGTAACGGATTTACCACTGAATTTATCGAAGGCCGCAGGCCGGGCAGGGAAGAAAGGCGGGTATTCAGGGGCGCGGTCAGAAGGCTTGAGGATTTTTTCTCCGGGATAGGCATGCCCACATGGAGTTTCAGCAGGAGGAACCCGTTTGCCGGATCGAATTTTCTGACCAGGGGAAACATTATATTCATGATCGATTATGAGCAAAGTGTTCCTGTGCCCGACTCAAAAGGAGTGATAAATTATGATACGATATATTTCGATAATGTCCAGGATTTTATTTTTAACAACAGGACACGCATCATCGATAAGCTAGGCAGGGACGAGACAAAACACCTCGAAGAGGCATTGCGGTTTTCAAAGAAATATCACTCTCAAATAGATATAAGGCCGAAGAACGTCACCAAGGTTATGAACTTTAGAAGAAAAGGAAAGAAGGGGCGGGGCCATGGCTAAGATATTAGGCATAATCTGGACGATCCTCGGATTGCTATGGCTATTTAAGCCGGAGATCCTGAAAAACAGGCTAAAAAGAAAAGTGGGCCGCAGGATGAAATGGATAGTGTACGGCTTTTTGATAGTATTCGGTTTTCTCATTGTCGCAAGCGTATTAAAAGCTCCCGGTCTTCCCGCGAAATTAGCAGGTATGATAGGGGCGGTGATCGCCGTAAAGGGTATGTTGCTTTTGTTTTCAAAGACATCGGATAGATTATGGCAGTGGTGGGCGGACATGCCCCTGATATACTTCAGGCTGCAGGCGCTGATCGTCCTCGCTATAGGTATATTCTTATTTTCTTTTTAACCCCTGAGCTGCTTTTCAGCATCGATCACATCGCGGTTTATAAGCCTTATAGCGTTATTGACTTTATATTTCAAGCTCTGAGAAGCCGGTGTATCTATGATCTCCCTCATGATCTGAATAGCCATCCTGAAATAACGTATTATCTCACCCGCATCCGCGTCCGTATGGCGCATAATATCATCGAAGGCCTCATTATTCATCCACGCCTCAAGGCACGGCGCGAGAAAGTAATAGTAATTTTTACTTAGAGGGGATATCCTTAGTTTCTTTTCCCTTGCCTCGAGGCCCCCTACAATACTATTTGTTTTTTCGCAGAGATTTCTGATTTTTTTTGACAATCTGGGCCTTTCCGAACCTTTCCGGGGTTCAAATACCAGGGCAAGGCAGAGAATGCCGATCTCTATTTCAGAAAGTTCTTCCAGCATACCTTTTTCATAAAGTTCGGCCAGAGACAGCTCGTATCCGTGGATCTTGCTCGCGAAATTCCCTTTTTCGGTAAGTAGGCCCCCTTCTATATAGCGGAGATCTTTCAATATTTTTACTTTTGAACGCAGAAGCTCAAGGGCCTTTTCGCGATTTTTCTCCTTTTCCTGAAAGTAGTGAAAAGAGTACGGATATATATCATAAAGCTTCTCTCCGAATTTTTCGTAGAGATTAAGAGTGGTTGCGTAAGAGGTATTGAACCTGGAGCGCACTTCCTCCCGCCGGCCGTGTATTATCCTGTTTAAATCATCGAATGTAGTATAGCGCGGATTAACGCGGGAGTAAACAAATCCTTCCAGATCTATCCCGCGCCTTCCGGCCCTACCGGCCATCTGGTAAAAATCCCGGGTCTTAAGCGAGCCGAAATGTGTTCCGTGATATTTCCTGAGTTCGTCAAAGACAACAGTCCGGGCCGGCATATTTATGCCCAGGGCAAATGTCTCTGTCGTGAAAATGACCTTGATCAGCCTGCTTGTGAAGAGACGCTCCACGACTTCTTTTAATGTGGGAAACATCCCCGCGTGGTGATACGCGATCCCTCTTTCGACCAGAGATAATAGCGATGAAGCGCTTTTTTCTCCGGTAATATCGAATTTTTCGCACAGGCTTTTATAAATAGCTTTGATATTAGCGCGCTCATCATCAGTTAAAAAATCAAACCTTGCCATCTCCAGGGCAAGATGTTCGCACCTTCTTCTGCCAAAGGAAAAATATATGCACGGAAGCCTTTCGTTCTGCTCTAAATGCTTTACCAGGGCGACCGGCCTGTTAGGCTTGAGGTGATGGTATCCGCCGGACATTCTTCCTCGATAATGCCGGTATAAATCGTTTTTGCTGTATCCTGTTTTCCTGACCTTGGCCAGGTTGTCGACTATTTCTCCTTGACACTGATAAAAAAAATGTAAAGGGACCGGCCGGCTGTCTTCAGTCACTATCTTTATGGGCTTTTTATGAATGGATTGTATCCAGCGCGCGAACTCATCCGTATTGGGTATTGTAGCCGAGAGAGCCAGCATCTTCATATGTTCCGGTAGAAAGATAAGAGACTCCTCCCATACGGTTCCCCGCTCATGGTCATCAAGATAGTGTATCTCGTCAAATATTATCCATGAATAGCTCTCGAGATCACCGTCTTTTTCCAGCAGCTTATTGCGGAATATCTCCGTGGTCATTATAAGTATGGGTGCGGTGGGGTTTATGGTGACATCCCCGGTCAGTATACCGATCTTATCACCGTATATTTCTTTAAAATCACGGTATTTTTGATTTGAAAGCGCCTTGACGGGGGCTGTGTAGACAGCATTTTTGTTCTTTGAGAGACAGTCTGTTATTACGTATTCGGCGATGGCGGTTTTGCCCGCTCCCGTGGGAGCGGAGACTATCACGGAGTGCCCGTACCTGATAAAATCAATAGCTTGTTGTTGAAACGGATCGTATATCATTTCTGAAGTATTATAATGCATATTGAGGTATTTCCGCAAGGGAATATGGTATAATTAACATATATTAAAAAAAGGTGTAATATGAAAGCATATCTGGAATGCATCCCTTGCTTCTTTAAGCAGGCGATCGAGACGGCAAGGTTTGCGGGCGCAAGCCGTAAAACACAAAAGAAAATAGTGGACAGAATAGCAAAGGCGATACCAGGGGTATCCCTTAATATCTCGCCTCCCGAAATGGGAGAGCTGATTTACGGGACAGTTTCGAAAGTCACCGGCAAGAGAGATCCATTCCGCAAGGTAAAGGATAAAAGTAATAAACTTGCCCTGGAACTTTACCCGGATCTAAAGGCTAAGGTCGCGCGTTCCCGTGACCGGCTGTTAACGGCCGTAGAGCTGGCTATTGCGGGGAATATCATAGATTACGGAATAGAAAACACATTAAACGTCGGGGAAGAGATAAAAAGGATCTTAAGCGCGGAGCACAGGGCTATTAAAAAAGAGAGAAAAAGACTTTTTAATTATCCAAAGTTCAAGCGGCTCCTGAAAAAATCAGACAAACTTCTTATCATAGGCGATAACGCCGGCGAGATCGTGTTCGACAGGATCCTGATAGAAGAGATAATGGATCTCTATAGCGGCAAAGAGATCACCTACGCGGTGAAGGAAAAGCCGATCATAAATGACGCTCTTATGAAAGACGCCCGGCAGTGCGGCATAGACAGATCCGCGAAGGTCGTTTCGACGGGACTTGGAATTCCCGGGGTAGTGCTTAAATCCTGTTCGAAAGACTTTGTGAGGATATTTCGCCGTGCGGACATGATCATCAGTAAAGGGCAGGGGAATTTCGAGTCCCTATCAGAACAGAAAAGAGAGGTTTGTTATCTGTTTATGGCAAAGTGTCCCGTAGTCGCGAGTGAATTGAGATGTGATATGGGAGATGTTATTCTGCTATGCCAGGGAAGGGAAGGGTGATATGAGATCATGTAATATATCCAGGAATATGAAGATGTGCAATTGCAGTTATGAACCCTGCAGCAGAAAAGGCATTTGCTGCGAATGCATGCAGTATCACTGGAAGAGCGGCCAGTTTCCGGCATGCTTCTTTCCCGATGAGGCGGAAAAGACTTGTGACCGGTCGATAGAAACTTTTATCAAGACCTATCAAAAGCGCGGCCGGTGGTGGTAATAATGAATGATCTGAGGGAGGGATCATGAAAGGCGCGGATCAGAGGATATAAGGATATTAAGGATGAAAAAGATGATACCTGTACGGAACGGATATAAGGAAGAAGCGGTAATAGTAACCGTCAGGCACGACAGAGAAGATAGATCCTGGAGCGCCGGGGATCTTTCCGGTGAGCTGAGAGAGCTGGTGGTATCAAGCGGGGTGAAGATAGCCCGCGAGATAATCGCAAAATGCTCTGAATTCACGCCGAAATTCCTCATGGGCAAAGGTAAGGTCGAGGAGATCGCTTCCATAGTAAGAGGGATGGCCGGCAGCGTCGTAATATTTAATCATGACCTGAGCGGCACCCAGCAGAGGAACCTCGAAGATGTAATGGAGGCCAAGACCATTGACAGGACGCAGCTGATCCTGGATATATTCGCGCAGAGAGCGCATTCCAAGGAAGGGAAGATCCAGGTAGAGCTGGCGCAGCTTGTGTATTTGCTGCCCAGGTTGACCGGAAAAGGAATAATACTTTCCAGGTTGGGCGGCGGTATAGGAACCCGCGGCCCCGGAGAGAAAAAACTGGAAGTGGACAGGCGAAAGATACGCGATAAAATCGCTCGCCTCAAGAGAGATCTAAGCGATGCCACAAGCCAGAGGGGCGCGAGAAGAAAAAACAGAGAGAGGTTTTCCGCTTCTTCTATAGCTCTGGTAGGCTATACCAATGCCGGCAAGTCGACTCTCTTCAACGCCATGACAAACGCTGACGTATATGTAAGGGATAGGCTTTTCAGTACGCTCGACCCCACTGTAAGAAGATATGTTTTGCCTAATAATCAAAGGATAGTGTTCTCCGACACAGTCGGGTTTATCCACAATCTGCCTCATCATCTGATCGAATCTTTTAAGGCGACACTGGAGGAAGCGGTACAGGCGGATATATTGCTCCATGTTATAGATGCGAGCCATCCTAAGATACTTGAATGTTGCGCGTCAGTGCGAAAGGTCTTAAGCGAGCTGGGGATTGAAAACAAGCCTGTCATCGATGTCCTGAACAAGAAGGATAAAGTCGAAGACATGATATTGCTTGCCGGTTTAAAGAGGCATTTTCATTTACCGGTCACGATCTCAGCCCTTAAGCGGGAAGGGTTAGATGCTTTAACGGAGAGGCTTGTCGCTGAGCTATCCTCGCTTATGTCCGGAATAAAGATCACCATACCCCATAGGGATATGAAGAAGTATAACCTTATCCACGAATACGGCAGCGTTCTGAAGCAGGAATATAAGGACGATTCAATATATATTGAAGCGAGAATACCCTCAAAACTGAAAGATATGCTCAAGTAACCCGCCCCTCTTATTTTTCCCTTGACAAAAATGAAGATAATGGTACAATAACCGCTTAGCACTCAATAAGTGAGAGTGCTAAACCCCGATACTGCGGATCTGTCGGGGCATATTTATCTTACCGCAGAAGGTGCATGGAGATGAAAGAAGAGAAGGTTTTAAAAAATAGACAGAAAGAGGTGCTGAAGCTTATCATCGTATCGCATATAAACTCGGCTACGCCTATAGGCTCTGCGTTTATTTCGGAGATGCTGGAGCTTTCAAGCGCCACTATCCGCAATGCCATGGGCGAACTCGAGGAAATGGGCTACCTGGGCAAACCTCATACTTCAGCCGGAAGGATCCCGACCTCGATAGGGTATCGCTACTATGTCAATAATCTTCTCGAACTTGACTCTATTCCTGCTAAACAGAAGAGATATATAGAAAGAGAGTCTTATAGTGAAACTATAGATTCTATCGAAGCGATACTTGAAAGGGTGTCCCATATCCTGTCAATACTTACAAGGTACACGGGTATCGCCTGTACATCAAGCCTCAAATTCTATATTGAGGGAGCAAGTAATATGATAGACATGCCGGAGTTCAGTACCCCGCGCAGGATAAGGACGCTTCTTAAATTATTTGACGAAAAGGCGGAGCTGGTCAGGCTTTTTAACGAAGACCTTAACACAGACGGCGTAAAGATACATATAGGTAACGAAGACAGTTCGGATATACTTAACGATCTGAGTTTTATCACCGCTAATTACAGGGTGCAGGATGATAAAAAGGGAAGCCTGGGAGTATTAGGCCCGATGAGGATGAACTATTCCACCCTGATACCTCTGGTCAATTATCTCTCAAAGACCATAGAAGCGGTCCTGGATGAGATGGAGATAGAAAGTGACTAAGCACAAGGAAAATGAAAAAGATACTAACGTCAACAAGGAAGAGGTGATAACGCTTACTATCACGGAGCACGAGGGCTTGAAAGAGTCCGCGAAGATCGCTGAGGAATTCAAAAATAAGTACCTGATGGCTCATGCCGACCTTGATAATGCCAGGAAAAGGATGGCTAAAGAGAAAGAGGATTACGTTAAGTTTGCCAACGAAAAGTTTTTAAGCGAGATACTGTACGTCGTGGATAATTTCGACAGGGCATTAGACCATATGAACGGTACGCAAAAAGTGGACACGATACTCCAGGGTATAAAGATGATACAGAAGCAATTCCACTTGTTGCTTGAGCAAAAGGGCGTGATAAAGATCGAGGCGCTTGGTAAGAAATTCGATCCTGCCTTTCATGAGGCTATTGAACACATCGAAAGCGGGGAAGAGGAGGACGGGATCATAATAGAGGAAGTCCAGACAGGATATCTATTTAATAACAGGTTATTGCGGCCATCGGTCGTAAAAATAGGCAAGAAAAAATAAGGAGGCCATTACAATGTCAAAAAATAAAGGTAAAGTGATAGGAATAGATTTAGGGACCACGAATTCATGCGTGGCTATTATGGAAGGGAAAAAGCCGAAGGTATTGACTAACGCCGAAGGCTCCCGGACCACTCCCTCCGTAGTCGCATTTGCCAAAAACGGGGAGAAGCTTGTGGGGCAGCCGGCCAAAAGGCAGGCGGTCGTGAACTCCGAGAATACCGTTTTCTCCATCAAGCGTTTTATGGGCAGGCTTCATGATGAAGTGGCGGAAGAGGAGAAGCTTGTTCCTTTTAAGGTCACCGAAGACGGTAAAGGCAATGCCGTGGTAGAGGCAGGAGGAAAAAAATCCACTCCGCCCGAGATATCAGCCATGATACTGCAGAAGATGAAGCAGACAGCAGAAGATTATCTCGGAGAAAAAATCACAAGCGCGGTGATAACCGTACCCGCTTATTTTAACGACTCTCAGAGGCAGGCGACTAAGGACGCTGGCCAGATAGCGGGGCTCGAAGTACTGAGGATCATCAATGAGCCGACCGCCGCCTCTTTAGCTTACGGACTCGATAAGAAAAAGAATGAAAAGATCGCCGTATATGACCTGGGAGGCGGAACATTCGACATCTCAATACTCGAAGTGAGCGAGATGGACGGACAACGCTCCTTTGAAGTCAAATCGACAAACGGAGATACGCATCTTGGCGGAGACAATTTTGACCAGAAAATTGTCGACTGGATAGCCGAGTCGTTCAAGAAAGAATATAAAATCGACTTAAGAAAAGACAAGATGGCTTTGCAGCGTTTAAAGGAAGCCGCGGAAAAGGCGAAGTGTGAACTTTCAAGCAATATACAGACCGAGATCAATCTCCCCTTTATCACCGCGGATTCAAGCGGGCCAAAACATCTCACCTTGAGCCTATCAAGGGCAAAACTTGAGCAGCTTGTCGATGACCTGGTAGAGCGTACAAAGAGGCCCTGCCTTAAGGCCCTGGAAGACGCGGGATTAAAAGCAAATGACATCGATGAGATCATACTCGTCGGCGGACAGACCAGGATGCCCAAAGTCCAGCAATTGGTAAAAGAGCTTTTCGGAAAAGAACCGCATAAAGGCGTGAATCCGGATGAGGTCGTCGCTATCGGAGCCGCCATACAGGGCGGTATTATTTCCGGCCATTCAGAGCTTAAGGATATTTTACTCCTTGACGTTACGCCTCTTTCACTCGGAATAGAGACCCTCGGCAGCGTTATGACAAAGCTGATCGATAGAAATACTACTATTCCCACCAAGAAGAGCCAGATATTCTCTACGGCAGCGGATAGCCAGACAGCCGTATCTATCCATGTACTTCAGGGTGAAAGGGAAATGGCGGCGGGAAACAGGACGCTGGGAAGGTTCGATCTTGTGGGTATTCCGCCGGCGCCAAGAGGCATCCCGCAGATCGAAGTGACCTTTGACATCGACGCTAACGGTATAGTCCACGTGAGCGCCAAGGATAAAGCTACAGGAAAGGAACAGAAGATCCGCATTGAATCCTCCGGCGGCCTCTCCAAAGAAGAGATCGACAGGATGATGAAAGATTCTAAGGAGAATGAAGCCGAAGACAGGAAGAAGCGCGAACTGGTGGACGCCAGGAATCAGCTTGATACGCTTGTGTACACAGTCGAGAAGAGCCTGAAGGAATACGGCGAAAAAATATCCGCCGGCGACAAAAAGACGGTCGAAGACGCGCTTTCAAAAGCCAAAGGCAAGCTTTCAAGCGACAGCGCGGATGAAATAAAGAAGGCTCAGGAGGAGCTTACAAAGGCTTCGCATAAACTTGCCGAAGAGATGTATAAGAAGACAAGCGCCGAGCAGCAAAAAGGCCGGGCCGGAGCCGACGAGCAGAAGGCCCAGGCAGATAAGGGCGGACAGAAGAGTGAAGATGAAAATATAGTCGACGCTGATTATAAAGTGGAAGACGAGGATAAAAAATAGAGACCTCGATGAGTAAACGTGATTATTACGAAGTGCTGGGGGTCGGGCGTGAAGGGAGTACCGAAGATATAAAAAAGGCATATCGCAAGCTTGCCTTCAAATACCATCCCGATAAGAATCCCGGCAAGGAAAAAGAAGCCGAAGAGAAGTTTAAAGAGGTCTCCGAGGCCTACGAAGTGCTTAGCGACCAGCAAAAGAGGCCTACCTATGACAGGTACGGACACGAAGGAATGCAGGGAGCGTTCAAGAGCGGCGGATTCAGTTGGTCTGACTTTTCTCACTTTGATGATGTAAGGGATATATTCGAGGACCTTAACCTGGGAGATATATTAGGAGGGTTAGGGGGTAGTATATTCGGAGGGTCAGGCTCCTCGAGAAGACGGGGCGGGCCCGGGAGGGGCGCCAGCCTCAAATATAACCTGTCAATAGAATTTACTGAAGCGGCTTTCGGCGCAGAAAAGACCGTATCGATAAGCAGGCGGGAAGCGTGCTCTACCTGTAAAGGCAGCGGCGCTAAGCCGGGATCAAGAAAGAAGACCTGCTCTGATTGCGGCGGAAGCGGCCAGGTGATGATGTCAAACGGTTTTTTCAGTGTATCAAGGACCTGCGGCAGCTGTAACGGCGAAGGAACTCTGATAACCTCGCCTTGCTTGAAATGCGGCGGAGAAGGAAGGGTAGAGGTCAGCAGAAAAATAAAAGTCAAAGTGCCAAAAGGTGTTAGTGCGGGGACCAGGCTAAGGATCTCAGGGGAAGGCGAATCCGCCACGGGCGGAGGCATGCGCGGCGATCTTTATGTTGATATTTACGTAAAACCTCACGACCTTTTCGAACGGCACGGCGATGATATACTGGTCAATGTACCTATCACATTTCCGCAGGCCGTGTTCGGCGCCGAGATCGACGTGCCTACACTTGACGGAAAGGTAAAGATGAAGGTCCCGGCCGGTACTCAAAGCGGAAAATTATTCAGGCTGCGCGGTAAAGGAGTTCCCCATCTTAATTTGTATGGCACCGGCGATGAACATGTCAGGGTGTTCGTGGAGATCCCTCAGTCTCTAAGCCATGAGCAATCCAATACGCTTAAGGAATTTGCCAAGGCTATAGGTGATGAATCTACGCCTTTAAGAAAATCTTTTCTGGAAAGACTGAAAAAAATAATGACATAGAGGTGATAAAAATGCCGACTTATGATTATGAATGCGCAAGCTGCGGAAACAAATTTGAATATTTTCAGGGCATGCAGGATGAGCCCCTTAAGGAATGCCCGAAGTGCTCAATGTCCGTAAAGCGGCTGATAGGAAAAGGAGCGGGCATCATATTCAAAGGCCCAGGGTTTTACGCTACTGATTATAAAGCAAAAGCGCCTAGGAGTGATACGCCGCCTTGTCCTAAAAGTGACAAGGAAAGCCCCGCCTGTAAGAGCTGCGAATCCTCGACTTCTTAAGGAACGAAGATGAAAAATGTAAAAAGATTCATAAAGTTCTGGTCTCCGCCTATTGTTTATGTTATATTAATCCACTGGCTGTCTTCTATGGAAAGGCCCTTTGCCATAGATGTCTATGCGTATAATTTTGATAAAGTCCTACACTTTATAGAATACTCTATACTTGGTTTTCTTTTAATAAGGGGCATAAGCGGTTCAAATGATAATATATCATTTAAAAAGGCGCTTATAATGACATTTATCATCGGAACGTTTTGCGGTTTTACCGATGAACTGCATCAAGCCGTAGTTCCCGGCAGGTACGCGACTTTTGCTGATTTTACGTTCGACTCCATAGGAGTATTCGCGGGGGCTGTCATGTTTTCCGTAGCGCAAAAAAGAGGGATGATATATGGCAAAAATACTGCCGTTTAAAGGAACGCTGTACGATAAGAAAGTGGTCAAGGACCTTGAGGCAGTCATGTCTCCTCCTTACGACGTGATCTCCCGGCAGATGAGAGAAGAACTCTATAGGTCGAATTCCCGTAATATCGTAAGGGTCATACTGGGGAAAGAGGCCAGGGGAGACGACAGTAAAAAGAATAAATACACGAGAGCGGCCGATCTTATCAATAAATGGCGCAGAGAGGGCGCGCTGAAGGATGACAATAAACCGGCGATCTATATCTATGAGGAGGATTATCTTTTCAAGGGACACCTGAACAAGCGGATCGGATTTATATCCTTGATGAGGATAGAAGACCCCGCCTCCGGCATGGTCCTGCCGCACGAATATACTTTTTCCAAACCTAAAGAAGACAGACTTAATCTCATCCGCGCCACAAAAGCAAATACAAGCCCTATTTTCTGCATATATCAGGATGATCATAATAAGGTCACAAAAATACTGAAGAGTCATATAGCCGGAACTCAGCCTATAATCGATGCATGCTTTGAAGGCGTGGCCCATAAGGTATGGAGGTTTACTGATCCGAAGGCTATAAACAGCATACAGAAAGAATTTGTCAATAAGCAGGTATATATAGCCGACGGCCACCATCGATACGAAGTCGCCCTGGCCTACAGGAATGAGATGAGAAAGCGGCTCGGGAGAGACAAGGCGAAGAAGTTCGACAACGTCATGGTCTATTTTTCAAATCTTGCCGATGATAACCTTGTAGTTTTTTCTACCTACAGGGTGGTAAGAAAGCTGGGCGTTAAGAGCTGGGAAGAGGCGCGGAAAAAGCTTAGCGCTTATTTTGATATCAAAATCGTACAGAATAAGGATAAGATGATCAGGGAGCTGGAAAGATCCGGTGACAGTTTTGTTTTCGGCGCCTATTTTAAAAATAAAAAATTCTATATATTAAGATTAAAGAACGAAAAAGTGCTGGATGATGTGATCAAGGCCGATAAATCGCGTGAATGGAAGCGCTTAAACGTGACAGTCCTGCATTCTCTGATATTCGATCGTATTCTGCAGGTTGAAAAATTCGCGTCGAATGACAAGAATATAATATATACAAGAGATGAGGATCATGCCATAGATCTGGTAGGAAAGGGTGAATGTGATATATCCTTTTTCCAACTTCCGACTAAGGTGTCCCAGGTCCGCAATATCGCCAGAAACGGCGATAGGATGCCTCATAAATCGACTTATTTCTACCCGAAGCTTTTAACGGGGCTCGTGATCAACAGGTTTTAAGGAGGGGCATGGACCTTACTGGTATTCAGAACGCGCTTAAGGATGGTGATATAAATAAAGTCGGTGAACTTACAAAGGCGGCGCTTGACGAGGGTACTGCCGTAAAGACACTTCTTGATGCGCTCATCGGAGAAATGGATAAAATAGGCGTGAGATTCAGAAACAACGAGATCTTTATACCGGAAGTCATGATATCCGCGAAAGCGATGCACGCAGGTCTAAACATACTTGAGCCGTTTCTTTCAAAAAGCGGCATAAAGCCTGTGGCGAAGATCGGAGTGGGAACGGTAAAAGGGGATCTCCACGATATAGGGAAAAACCTTGTTGCCATGATGTTCAGGGGCGCGGGATTTGAAGTACTGGACCTGGGTATAGACGTACCTATCGAAAAATTTATAGATACGGCTAAAAATAAAGAAGTAAATATAATCGCCATGTCAACGCTCTTAACGACATCTATGGGGGTCATGAAGGATGTTATAGAGGAATTGAAAAAGACCGGATTGCTTGATAAGGTTAAGACCATGGTAGGAGGGGCGCCGGTCACTGAGACCTATGCGACATCGATCGGAGCGAACGGTTACGCAAGGGACGCGTCTTCAGCGGTTGACAAAGCAAGAGAACTTCTCGGTTTACTTAAGAGGCAAATATAGGTATAATATATATTCTGAAGCTATAAGCGGAGTGAAGATGGCGCTATTTGGCAAGCCCAGATACACAATAGTGAAGGTTTCAAAGAAGAAGAATATCCCCGAAGGCCTGTGGACTAAGTGCGGTGAATGCGGGGAGATCATATATAATAAGAAACTGGAAGAAAATCTTAAGGTCTGCCCTAAATGCGATTTTCACTTCAGGTTGACCGCCTATGAACGGATCAATGCAATTCTCGATGAAGAAAGTTTCTCTGAATTTGACAAGAACATGACCTCTAAGGATCCTCTCGGATTTAAAGGGCCTAAGAAATATAAGGATAAGCTTGAAAGCGACAAAAAGGCTACCGGCCTGAAAGAGGCTGTAGTATCCGGAGAGGGCAAAATTGAGAGCAAGAAAATAATCTTAGCGGTAACGGACTCCCGCTTCATAATGGGAAGCATGGGCTCAGTGGTCGGGGAGAAGATCACAAGAGCAATAGAGAAAGCTACGCAGTTGAAGCTTCCGGTCATTATCTGTTCCGGATCAGGCGGCGGGGCCCGGATGTACGAAGGTATGTTTTCGCTTATGCAGATGGTTAAGACGAGCGCCGCCATCAGCAGGCATAATAAGGCCGGCCTTCTTTTTATATCATTACTTACAAATCCAACAATGGCCGGTGTTATGGCAAGCTTTGCCTCACTCGGCGATGTGATAATAGCGGAGCCGAGGGCTCTTATAGGCTTTACCGGGCCAAGGGTCATCGAACAGACCATCAGGCAGAAATTGCCTGATGGGTTTCAGCTTTCTGAATTTATGCTGAAGCATGGCCTTGTGGATAAAGTGGTGCATCGTAAAGAGCTGAGAAATACTATAATTAAGATTATAGACTATTTATCATAATAAGGGGACGTGTCACTTGTGGGACACACCTTTAGGTGTGTCCTCAAGTGACATGTCCCCTAAGGGAAGGGAACTATGGCGCAGGTAAGTCTAAGAAATATCTCAAAGGTGTTTCAGGGGAACGTAGAGGCTGTAAAAAAAGTTTCTTTAGGGGTGGACAATAAAGAATTTCTTGTACTTGTGGGGCCTTCGGGCTGCGGTAAGTCCACCATACTCAGGATCATAGCGGGGCTTGAAGAATCGACCGGAGGAGAAGTCTACATCGGTGACAAACTGGTTAATGATACCCCGGCCAAAGATAGAGATATTGCCATGGTATTTCAAAATTATGCCCTTTACCCCCATATGAATGTGTATGACAATATGGCATTTGGCCTCAAGCTGAGAAAGATCCCTAAGGAAGAGATAGATAAGAGGGTGAATGAGGCCGCCGCTATTCTCGGGATCGACAAACTTTTAAAGAGAAAACCGAAGGAATTGTCGGGCGGACAGAAACAGCGCGTCGCGGTAGGAAGGGCTATAGTAAGAAAGCCTATAGTATTTCTTTTTGATGAACCTCTCTCCAATCTTGACGCGAAATTCAGGGTGATGATGAGGACGGAGATCCATAAACTTCATAACCAGCTGCAGACCACGATGATCTACGTGACCCATGACCAGGTAGAGGCGATGACGCTCGGAGACAGGGTGGCGGTCATGAAGGCCGGTGTCATACACCAGTGTGATGCCCCCATGAACATATACGACAGGCCCGTGAATAAATTTGTAGCGGGTTTCATAGGAAGCCCACCCATGAATTTCATGGCAGGCACGCTCAAGAAAAAAGACGGTAAACTGTTTTTTGACGAAGGTAACTTCCATGTCAGAGTCGATGAGAGTTTCTCATCCGCGCTTTCCTCTTCCGTCGACAAGGAAATAATATTAGGGATAAGGCCGGAAGATATATACGATAAGTTTTTTATAGCCGAGGCAAAACCGGAAACCACGATAAGCGTTACAGTGGATGTGGTCGAACCGATGGGCGCTGAAGTATATCTTTATCTGAATACCGGGAAGCACTCCTTTATAGCCCGCGTCGGGACCCGGAGCACTCCCGAAGTATTTAAAAGACAGGACGTGGTCTTCGATATGGCTAAAGCCCACTTCTTTGACAGTAAAACAGAGAAGACCATTATATAATTGGTATTATAATAATTTATCAGACCGGACTTATATATGAAGAGGTACGTTGTCGGTGTTGATGTAGGCGGTACGCATACAAAGCTTGCCCTCCTGGATTTGCGCGGCCGGATACTGGCAAAAGATTCTTTTTTGACCAGGGCCTATAAGAAGGAAGAAATAGTAAAAGCTATTTCTGATGCATCGGCCGGCCTTATAGCTAAGAGAGGGCTTAAAAAGAAAGATATACTGGGCATCGGCATAGGAGTACCAGGCCTTGTGGATTTTAAAAAAGGCCTGGTTTTTTATTTTGTCAATATACCGGCCTGGAAAGATGTCCCTCTCAAAAAGAAGATAGAGAAAGCGACCGGGCTGACTACTTTTGTTGACAACGATGTTAAGGTCATGGCTTTGGGCGAGATCGCTTACGGGGCGGGAAAGGGCCGTAGTAACGTAATATGCATGACGCTTGGAACGGGTGTCGGAGGCGCCTTGATCATAGACGGTAAAATGCGCCGCGGCGCGAGTCTTGTAGCGGGCGAGATAGGCCATATTCCTATAAACGAGAACGGCGCCAGATGTAATTGCGGCGGCGCCGGATGCCTGGAGGCATATGTGGGCAGAGAATATTTTTTAGATAATATCAGGAGAGAATTGAAAAGCGGCGCGAAGAGCCTGGTAAGAGTGATGGTAAAAAATAGACTTTCCCGAATTCAACCCGAGATAATGATGGATGCCGCGTTAAAAGGAGACGCCTTCGCGAAAAGAAAGTGGGAAGAGATGGGTACGCACATAGGCAGCGCGCTGGTGGGAGTAGTCAATTTTATTAATCCCGGAATTATAATCATAGGAGGCGGCATAGCGGAAGCCGAAAGATTTATTTTCGGCGCCATAAGAAAAACAATCGCCAAAAGAGCAATGAAGGTACAGGGAAAGGCAGTAAAAGTCCTTAAAGCAAAATTGGGCAATGACGCCGGAGTTATCGGCGCCGCGGAAATGGTGAAAAGGAGCTTACAATGAAAATATTCATCGACACCGCAAATGTAGAGAAGATCAGAGCCGCGAACGACCTGGGCATAATAGACGGAGTGACCATTAATCCTACGCTCGTGGCGAGTGTCAGGCATCCGCTTCATGTTGGCGTATAACGGCTAGATCGTATGTATAAAAAAACCCTAATATCAATTACGATTATTTTATTTTCGATCCTGCCTCACGCGTATGCGCAGAAAGATGCCACTCCGATAGTCGTTAACGGAGACAAGGTGCAGTATGACAATGCCAACAAGAAAGTCGCCGGAAGCGGCAATGTCTCTATAACGTATCAGGATATCAAGATGACCTGCGACGAGATCATCGTAGACGTTGAGGCAAAAAGAGGGACCGCCACGGGTGACGTCACGCTATATCAGGAAGACAGCGTATTCAAAGCGGATCATGTGATCTACGATTTTGAAAATAAAACAGGCGATCTGGTAAACGGCGGCATGCGGATGATACCGTGGTACGGCAACGCGAAAACTATTGAAAAAATCGAAGATAAACTGTTTAAGCTTAATGACAGCCATGTCACGACCTGCGAATTCGACGAGCCTCATTACAGAATAGAGGCAAAGACAATAAAGGTATACATGGGAGACAGGGTTACCGCGTGGCACGTTTTTTTCTATGTCGGCGATGTTCCGGTGATGTATTTCCCCTATTACAATCATCCGCTTGAAGACGATCTTCCCCAGGTGACTGTGGTGCCTGGACGTAATAGCGAATGGGGGACGTATTTACTTACAGCCTGGCGGTACTATTTTCATCCGGACTCAAAAGGGCATGTACACCTTGACTGGAGATCGAGAAGGGGGTTTGCCCATGGTGTGGATTATAAATATGGTATGAGAAAATTCGGAAAAGGGTATTTTAGATTCTATTATCTCCACGACAAGGAACCCGACGAGAGCCAGGAGCTCGGCACAAGCCTTCCCAGTGAAAGGTGGAGAGCGCAGCTACGCCACAAATGGAACGTCGATAATGATACGGTCATGGCGGGTGAATATCACAAAGTAAGCGATCACGCTTTTATCAAAGATTTTTTTTATAAAGATGAGTTTGAGAAAGAAGATCAGCCGCAAACGTACCTCATGTTAACGGGCGCAAGAGATAACTATACGTTCACTTATCTGGTCAACAAAAAAGTGAACGATTTTTTTACGGTCGTCGAAAGGCTTCCCGAGGCGAAATTACATATAAGGTCACTGAAGCTTCTTGACAACCTCAATCTATATTATGAAAACGAATCAAGCGCGGTCAGGCTTAGTAAAAAATATGAAAAGGATCTTGGAAGGTTTAGTACCCCGACAGATAATTATGACGCGCTCAGATTTGACTCTTTCAATAAGCTGTTTTACCCGTTCCGGCTGTTCGGGTTCCTGAACGTAAACCCGTTTGTAGCCGCCAGAGAGACATTTTATTCGGAGGACGCAGACGGACATGATAATGTCACAAGGGATATTTTTAAGACAGGCGTCGATCTCTATACGCGTTTTTATAAGATATATGATGTTGAGACTAATTATCTGGACCTGGATATCCATAAGTTAAGACATCTGATCATTCCCCAGGCCAAGTATACAGTACTGCCCACACCGAGTATCAAGCGCGACCAGCTGCATCAGTTCGATGAGATCGACAACAAAACGATGAGTAATGCAATCGAGCTGACCTTACAGCACAAATTGCAGACAAAGAGGAGGACCGATGACGGAGGGTTTGACACACATGACCTTGTTACTTTTATAGCTGACACAGACTTCATAATAAGGGATGAGAAAGACAACGATTTTGAATTGTCCGATATTGTTGAACATTACCTTGAAATATCCCCCTATGACTGGATGTCCGTTTATTTTGACGCGATAGTGCACAGGAGGAAGAAGAGGATAGATGTCTTTAACGCGGATCTGAATATACGCGAATCAGAAGATACTGAGTTTAGCGTCGGGTACCGCTATGAAAAACACGAAAATTCGCAGGTCACGGCATACTGGACCAATCATATCAACAGACATGACTGGAAAAAGCACTGGGCGTTCGAGATATATGAACGTTATGAGATCCAGGAAAAGCAATTCCAGGAACAGCAGTATACTTTGATAAAAGACCTTCACTGTTGGACCGCGGAGATGACCTGCCGGGTCAAGGAACAGAGGGATTTTACATTCTGGGTAATATTCAGGCTGAAGGCGTTTCCGGACATGCCCTTCTATTTCCGCACTACATATCAAGGCCCGGATCCCGGCCGCAAACGCAAATAAAGCCATTTAGAGATCCTTACCCATCCGCAAGCTGAAAGAACAGCTATTAAAGGCATGACGGGGACTCTGAATCTGCTTCCGACACACAGCCCCGTTACGAAGATTGAAACAAGCGCGAAATATATTACTGTAGACGCAAGGAATTTTTTCGGCATTTTATCAAGTCCGGCGAACAAAAGTCCGGCCAGCCAGAATACCATCCACGGATATCCGAATATTTTGGACGCCACCTTTAATGGCCTGTATTGAAGGTATTTAAAAGTACCAGGAAGCGTAAAGAACTGTACAGTAGATCTTATTGTTTGCTCCGTGTAATATACAAAAGGATGCGCATCTATCTGCCTGGACTCCTTATATCTGGAATAGTTATTAGTAAGCCCCATGTGCCTCAGATCTTGATCGTCGATTACCGTAAAATCGGCATTACCGGTTCTTGCATAATTTCTATAATGCCAGGGCCCTATTATTGAGAAAAATAATGTAAGAAGTATAAGACCGTGCAATAAGGCCTTCTTTAAATCGCTCCTGAACAGAGCGTAGACTACTCCCGCGGCCAGACATATACCTAGATAATAACTGACAGGCCTGATATATGTAGCTAACGCAAGTATGGATGTAGATAAAAAAAGGTATCCGGCCCTGTAGTTTTTCAGGTATTTTAAGAAAAAATACATAAAAAGGGCGATAAAAACAGTGTATAACGCTTCCGTAAGCAGCATAAGGGCGGATATGGTAGTCGGCTGGTCAAAGAGAAATATGAAGGCAGCGAGAAGTCCTATGCGCGCGTCTACTTCATTCGCGGCCAGATAGACGAAATAACCGGCAAACGTGATCAGCAATATCTGTATTATAATGATACCATTGAACGGGATCTTAAAGACCTTGTTTAAAACGGCTATGAAGACCGGATATCCGGGGGTACGGTTTGTCTCATATATGATTTCACCGTCGTCACTAAAAGTGGCAAAGACGCCTTTTTCGATCAAAATCATACCGGGATCTATGTAAGTGGCGGTATCAGGCATGAATTTTGAGTCCGGCGCTTTAATGAGGGTATAACCGAATAATCC